>JAEUIF010000174.1 GCA_016795185.1 Planctomycetia bacterium
CCCCCCTGACCGGCCGCGCTTGTTCTGCCCTTTATAAACCCCCCCCTTCCCCCACCGCCGGCGCGGGGGGGGGGCCTGTGGGGCTCCAACCCCCGACGTACTTGCACTGTCTCGACCCAATCACATAGCACCATAGCCGTCACGATCCGAGGGCGGCAAGCAAAAAGGCGGCAGGGCGGCGGTGCGGCCGGCCGCGCCACCGGCACGATAGGCGGAATTGATAGGACCGTTCGCTGTGGTTGCAAGGAATGGATGAGTCCTGGAGGGTCGTCCCTGGCCCGCCGCCGGTAAAGGTTGGCTGATGTGGCGTGTGAGGTAATCGAGCACTTCGCCGCCGTAGAGAGGTTGACGCCGAAGAAGCTACCTGTGGCCCAGGCTGGTACAGCCCCTGGATCGGCGTTCTTAGCTTGGGGCCAGCAGTTGTTCCAGAATTTTAGTACATCTCTTCCGCATCAGTTTACTGTTTCGTTTGAAGAATTCGTCCAACTCGAATCCCACGACGTTCTTGAAGAACTCGTATGTGCTCTCCACGTCGCTGCCGGTCCTCGTGCCGGTCAGCACCAGCATCCTGGCATTCCTGTAACGGCGGATGACCGTGTGACTCGCCTGCGTGGAGATGATGGACAGCACCGGCAGGTAGTTCTGGGCATCGGCGTTGCGACCGAAGCGCAGATTCGTTCTGACGCTTGGCGTCAGCGCTCTTGTAGCCCTGCCGCGCTTCAAACACCGCCCCCCGGATCTGCTCGATGCGTTCGACGGGCAAGCCGAGCTTCTTTCCACAGCGGTCTAGCCATGCCCGCACTTGCTTTCTGGCGTCCGGATTCTCGACGTGGGCCAGGTCAATCCGGGCGTCGAGCGTCAGGGTGGCCTTGGTCTTGTCTTCCTTTTCGATCTCGTAGGACCACTGTACTTGCTCGGCGCTCAAGCCCAGTGAGTCCTGGACGACCGCCCGGAACAGGCTGTCGCACCCGGCCCCGATCTGTCGGTAAACGGAGGTCATCCCACCCGCTGCCTTGTGTGCGGCGTACATGAGCGGGGAGTCCATGCCCAGCCAGTGGTAGAACGGGTCTTGTCCGTAAATTTCCTGGAACCGCTCCAGCGAAACGCCTTCCGCATCGTCGGTACCGAACTTCGGCTGGTAGTGGGCGCACTCCTCCAGCGGGTCCAGCAGCAACTTTAAGTAGCGCTTTTCGTGCGACGACGGCTTGCTCATGACAAGCCTCTCTGCAAGAAGACGACCGCCTCGTGCAAGCCGGACTTGCTCTGCCGCTTCCGCATCCGGTCGATGCGGTCGAGCGTGAAGCCGAAGTGCTCGAATACAGCGGCCAGCAGTTCGTCGCTGGGCAGCGGGTTGTTGAAGAATTTGCTGTTGCCAATGACGTAGGCCAGCCGGCATTTGGGGGCGCACACCTTTGCGACTTCCTCGGCGTGGTCGTACAGGTCGTTGAAGTACTTGACGACGTATGCCGCCATCAATTGGCCCTTCTCCGGAATGGCTTTCAGGTGCGGTGTCAGCAGTTTCTTCACCACGTCGTTCTTCGGTTCCACTCCGGCCGTGAGGACAGAGGTTGCCTTGCCCCATGTCCCGCCGATGGCGTCGGTTTCCAACTGTCCGACGGCGGACGCGCTCTCGATGAAGTTCAGGTAGAACAAATGCGGCCGGGTCTCTCGGGCATAGCTGAACCGATTCGGGTAGGGGGGTGAAGTAATGACAGCCGTCACCCGCCGATAGGACCGGGGCAACACCCGCGACAGCTCCTTGCTGTTGCCCCTGAAAACGGTCACGTCCGACTGCGGCTTGTCCGCGACGGCCCGCAGGTCGACCGTCATGTTCGCGAACTGCTCCGCGAGCACTTGCGCCACGTCGACCGTGGGCAGCGGCGACTCCGCGAACGTCAACGAGACATGGTTATGCTTCGCGTTGCTGACCGGCACGAGAATGGCAAGCGCCCCCAGACGGAGCAGATCGAAGAATGGACCGTCCGCGGTCCTGGACAGCAGCAACTTCCGCAGGCAAACCAGTTGGGCGAGGTTTCCACTGGACCACCAGCGTTCCGGGAAGTTGATCTTCGGGATGTATGCGGCCTCTTCGAGCAGGTAGCGGTCCGGCCTGGTCTGGTACGGTACGGCCTGCAACGCCGCCCTGTACTCAGCCAGGAAATCGCTGAGGTACCGCTCTAGGCCGGAAAGGTCCGCGTAGGTCCGCGTTTTGACGGTGGCGACGAAGTGCAAGTACGGGTTGATCTCCACGCTGCAAGCGGGGATGCCCCGGTGCTTCATGCACAGCGGCACGGTTCCCACGCCGCTGAAGGGGTCCAGCACCAAATCCCGGTTCGTCAGCGCAAAATAGTCCGCGATGTCGTCGGCGAGCCGTGGTGAAAAACTCGGAGTCAATCGATACCAGCGGTGGATCGGCAGGCTGAGCTTGCCTCGAAAAGTGACTGCCTTGGCCGTCCGATTCGTGAAAGACGGCTCCCCCAGGTCGAATAACGTCTGCTGTCTCACAACGCTCACCCTATCGGCACGCCGCGTCGCGGCAACTCGTCGAGCGCAAAGCTGAACCCGTACGACTCGCACCCGCGCGCCGTGGTGTCCGTCGGGTGGGTGTGGACCTTGCGAACCTCGATCCGCACCCCGAACCATTCACGACCGTGTTCGCGGGCCGTCGCCAGTCCACGCAGCATACCCCGCCGCAGACACGGAAACCACTCCACGGATACTGGATCGGCGTCCGCCGCCAGCCTGACCTCGACCGCGCTGCACTCCGGTGCTGGTAACACGGTGAAGTCGAACATGCACCAGTAGGGCGCGCCACCGTGGTTGATGTGGAGGCGATACCGCCCGTCGGATGGCTCGGCTATCGTCCACTGTTCCACGGCTAACCCCTCCCGACGGCGCGGACAGCGACCTCAGCCGCTCGTCGAGCACCTCCTCGATGGTAGTCGGCTTATCCACTTGCATGCCGCCGTCACCGCACACCCCAGTTCGGCTGTGCCCACGCCGCCGGTAAAGGTTGGCTAACGTGGCGTGTGAGATAATCGAGCACCTCGCGCTGCATCTTCTCGATCTCCGCGCGGTACCCGCTCGCCATCAACGGGAACAGTTGGGCATTCGCCCCCACGCGCAGCTGGGCCAACAGATCCTCGAAATACGCGATGCGCGCCCGCGTCCCTTGCAGCTCTTGGTCGTTGGCAATCATGGAGTCACCTCAACAATCCCGTGCCGCGTCAAGTCGCGTTTGATACTCCACCCACCACAACCTTGCCACCGGCCGGGTCAACCGGCTTTCGCGTGCGGACGGCGGCGGCTGCTCGCCAGCGACAGGCGGCGCGGCTCGCGAATGCGTCGCAACGGGCGGCGGCGGCTCTGGGTTTGCTTTCGGTCCAGGAACCAGATCAGCGAACTGGTGAGCAGGGCGCAGGCGCTCGCTGCGGCGGCGACGAGGTATGGATCGTTCAGATAGGCTTGCATCGCCCCGACCAGCGCCGCGGCCGGGCCGCCCAGGCCGATCAGCGTCAGACCGAGGCGCACCTGCCGGTCCCAGCGCTCCTCGTAATACTCCTTGGCGTCCTTCACGCTGGCCAGCGCCATCTGGTAGAGGCCCGGTACATCCATGCTCTGCTGCATCAGCCGGTACAGCTCGCCGCCTTGCGGCTTGCGCGTGACTTCGCTGAACCAGAAACGGTTGCGAAACGCCACGAAGCGGTGCAGCAGCGACCGGGCCCCTTGCAAGTGACTGTCCACCTGGGCCACTTCACGCATCAGGTCGTTGGCGAAAATCATCAGCTGGAATTTCTGATGCAGCGTGTACAGGTAGAGCGGCAAATAATCGTGCTCGATGGTGTGGGGCAGCGAGCGCGTGGTGAAGGGCAGCGCCTCGGTGCCCAGAAACACGCAGCTTTCCTTGAGCGCCAGCGCCTGCCAGCAACGCCACATGGCCAGCCGATTTTCGCGGCGGATGCGCTCCGCCTGTTCGGGCGACGGCACCCACATGGGGTCCTCGACCGTCTGATTCAGGCCGATGCCGGCGGCGTACTCGAACAACATGCGTTCTTCGCCGGATGCGAAGACGCCCGCCGGCAGCGCGCTCCGCGAGCGGTCGGCCAGGTCGGCGCAGGCGTAGGACAGCAGATGGCAGCGCTCGCCATAGGCCACGCCCGCTTCGCTGTCGGTGTACGGCGTCCGCGCGGGTACGATCCCCAAGGGATGGAACTGGCCGTCCCACGGCTCCGCGCCGTGCCCACCGACCAGCCCCTGCGTGAGGTGATTCAGCAGTTCCCGAAGCGACGACGGCGGGCCGCCGGCGTCGAACGTCAAGCGCGGCGTCCTCCGGGACGTGCTCGGCGCATGCACGACCTGCATGGCCTGGTTCAATTCGATGAACTGCGCCAGACGGGGCTGGGCAGCGCGCAGGCCGAACTTGAGGAGCAGAAAGCCCACGCCCGACGGAAAGAGCAGGGCATCGATCCAGTCCAGGCAGCCGGCCACCTGGCGGGCCGGCGCGCCAGGAGCGCGCTGCTCCCACTGCACGCTAAACTCGGCCAGGGACTGGAAGTAGGGCTCCCGGAGCGTCAACCGCAGGATGGCGGCAGACGGCAAGTGACCGCAGAATTGTTCCAGGCCGGAGTTCGTCCAGTGCCGCAGGCACTCGGCCCAGCGGCGATATTGCGGGCCGGGGGCCTCGCCCTGCAAGACCGCCACTTCCGGGTAAAGCAGGCCGCGCACGTAGGGCAGGAAGAAGCCGGTGGCCCGGAGGGCATCGGTCAGTCCGTCGTCGGATAGCCGGGTCCACCACGGCACCCAGCGTTCTCCCAGCGCTGCCAGCCGGGCAGACCGCGCCGAGCCCGTGATCGGATGCACGAAGGGATAGATGACCACACTGAAATGGTTCTGCAATTCCGGATTCGCGGCCAGGGACGGCATGGCACTCCCCGCTTGCCCGTACGGTGGTTCACCAGGCGGAGGGTAGTATCTCGTCCCGCAAGAATAAAGGCGAAGTGCTGCGTCGGGCGCGGCCCCCGCAGCTTCGCTCGGCTGCCCGGTCGCAGGGCACGGCATCGGCTATGACATGGCGAAACGAAAGGCAGCAAATCGTTCCTGTTCCACGTGCGCCCTATGGACTTTCAGGGGCATGGAGCGGTTCGGCGTCTGACACCTCACCCGTCGTCCCGCCGCCACGATACCTCCCACCGCGCCGCCACCGAAGCCGCGACCTCGTGCTTGAGCCGCAGCAACTCGCCGTCGACGCCGGACCCGGCCTCCCACGCCTCTCGGTCCACGACGCCCCGGTCAACCAGTTCCCGCATGTACTCGTTGATGGCGTCGCTGATGGCCTGGGCGACTACCACCGGGTCAGTGCGGATCTCGTGCATCCCCTCCATCAGCGCCTCCGCCGCCGGACGTCAAGGTTCACCTGGCACCAGCCACACAGGAGCAACAAACTCTGGGAAAGCCTACCTGCGGCCGGTTTCCGGTGCAGCGTCTGGTGCGGTGCGCTGGTAACTGGCCAGGAGCTGGCGGATGGCCGGCAACAGTTCGTTGGGTACGGTGATGACGGTCTGCCCGGGACGATCTTCGGCCGCCGCGTCGTCCTCGGCGGCCAACTCGTCGTCGGACATGTTCTCGTAATGATCGAGCAGCCGCTGGACCCGCTCGGCATCCCACCCGGCCGGGTACTTGGACTCGGTCATCGTTTCCTCCTCCGCCGGTACGCCTGGAGCTGCTTGCCCCGGAGGTCATACGCGGTCACCACGAACACCCCGTCTCCTACCGGATCGGGGACATAGATCACGCGCAGATAGCGCCCGGCGGCCGTTTGCCCCAGGGCGTGCCGAGAGTCGTCCTGGCCGGGCCGGTCGTCGCCGGAGTTCCGAAGCACGTACTCGACCTCAGCCTCGGTGACACCGTGCCCGTAGATGTGCGGCAATCCGTTGTGCGGGTCGATATGGTAGCGGACATCCATGCGATACCCCGAGTGCTGCTCCCGGCGTACTGTCAGTATACCAGGAATTGCCACCGCCAGCGGGCCCGACCTGAGCGGACCGCTCAATCAAAGGCGCTCAATCAAAGGTTCCCACCACCTTTTCTTCCCACGGCCGGGATCACGGTCTGGGACCTCGCTTGGCGTCGAGCCAGGCGCGGGCCTCCGCCTCGGTGGTGAAGATGTTGCTCACCAAGCCCCGGTTGATCGCGACGGTCACCCCGAACTTCCGCGGGTCGATCAGCTCGGCCCGGGCAACCATCGCCAGGTGCAACCGCCCTAGCGCCGCCTCCGCCCACGCCACGGCGGCCAAGAACCGCTGGAAGGTGTCGGGCGAGTGGAACCCGGTCAGGGCCGTGGTATCGACCAGGAGGTCCTTGGCCTGATCCGAGCAGGCCGCCGCGATGGCGGCGCGAACCCGGGCGACAGCTTCGTCGAACGAGACAGAGCCGACCGGGCGATAGAACCCCCGACCCGCCTCGACAACGAATCCGTCTGGCGCGCTCAAGTCGCCGCCTCCCGCCGCCGAACTGGTGAGTCCATCGACTGGTGCCATCTAGCATTCCGTTTTTCGGCGGCGCGTGCAAGCAAGAAGCGCCGGTACGCCTTGCCGGCCGCCGGTTGCTCGCCCCTGTCCAGGGCGGCTGGCGGCGTCAAGCGCCGCGCCACGCAGCCAGGGCCGCACGGACGCTGCCCGGCCGGGTGGCACGGCCCTCGGTACTCCGAGGGCGTGCGAGCGACGTGTTATTGGTCGGTGGTGGAGCGGTTTCAGGGTTCCGCACGCCCTCGGAG
>JAEUIF010000226.1 GCA_016795185.1 Planctomycetia bacterium
CGATGCCTACTTCGCCAAGCACAAGGTCGCCACGCCCGCTCCGCTCGACGACGAGACCTTCCTGCGCCGCGTTCACCTCGACCTGATCGGCCTGTTGCCGACGCCTGCCGAGGTCAATGCCTTCGTCCAGGACGGCGCGCCTGACAAACGCGCGCAACTCGTCCGCCGCCTGCTGAACGATAACCGCGCCTACACCGAACACTGGCTGACCTTCTGGAATGACTTGCTGCGCAACGACTACGCCGGCACCGGCTTCATCGACGGCGGACGCAGGCAGATCAGCGCCTGGCTTTATACCGCGCTGCTCGACAACAAGCCCTATGACCAGTTCACGCGCGAACTCATCAGTCCGACGGCGGATTCCGAGGGGTTCATCCGGGGCATCCAGTGGCGGGGCAACGTCAACGCCAGCCAGGTCCGCGAGTTGCAATTCTCGCAGAACGTCTCGCAGGTGTTCTTCGGCATCAACATGAAGTGCGCGTCGTGTCACGACAGCTTCATCGACCGCTGGAAGCTCGACGACGCCTACAGCCTGGCCGCTGTCATCGCCGACAAGCCGTTGGAAATCCACCAGTGCGACAAGCCGACCGGCAAGCATGCCAGCCCGCGATTCGTCTTTTCGGAACTCGGCGCGATCGACGCGAACCAGCCCAAGGCCAAGCGACTCGAAGAACTGGCCCGCCTGGTGACGCACCCGGATAACGGCCGCTTCACCCGCACCATCGCCAACCGCCTCTGGCAACGCCTGCTGGGCCGGGGCATCGTCCACCCGGTCGATGTGATGGCCAATCGCCCCTGGTCGGAAGACCTGCTCGACTACCTGGCCGTCTACCTCGTGGACCAGAAATACGACCTGAAGCAATTGCTCGAACACATCGTCACGTCGCGGGCGTACCAGTCGCGGCCGGTGGTCATCGCCCAGGAACCGACGGGCGACGACTACGTCTTTCGCGGCCCCGAGGTCAAACGGCTGACGGCCGAGCAGTTCGTGGATGCGGTCTGGACGCTCACCGGCACCGCCCCCGCGAAGGCCAACGCCCCAGTGAAGCTGTCCGAATTCGGCGAGGCAATCCCGATCCAGCGCCGCTTCATCCGTGCGTCGCTGGTGAACTCGGACGCCCTGATGCGTTCGCTCGGTCGCCCGAACCGCGAGCAGGTAGTAACGACGCGCCCCGACCTGCTGACCACGCTGCAAGCGCTCGACCTGTCGAACGGCCAGCTGCTCAGCGACACGCTGACGCGCGGCGCGGCCCGTATGCTGAAGGCCGACCCGAAGGCACCGAACGCCCAGCGCATCGAGGACATCTACCTGACCGCTCTGGGCCGCCGGCCGACGACGGCAGAGACCGCCACCGCCAGCGCCATCCTTGGCGAGAAGGCGACCGTCGAGGGCCTGGCCGACCTGCTCTGGGTGGTGCTGATGCTCCCGGAGTTCCAGCTGGTACGCTAACGAACGCCGCTCGCGGTTTAGCAAATCAACAAAAGGACCCCCGCCTATGACCGCCGATAGTCTCTCCCGCCGCGACTTCCTCCGGGGCATGAGCGCCGCCGCGCTAACGACCCTTGCCGCCGGCGAACCGAGGCTCCGCGCCAACGACGAGGTCCATCATCCGAAGGCCACCGCCGATACCTGCATCTTGCTGTGGATGGCGGGCGGCATGGCGGCCCCGGAGACTTTTGACCCGAAGCGCTACACGCCGTTCGAGGTGGGTGTGCCCTCGGAGAAGATTCTTTGCACGTTCCCGGCCATCGATACCGTCGTGGACAACATCAAAATTTCCGAAGGGCTGGAGAACGTCGCCAAGGTCATGGACCGGGCGACGCTCATTCGTTCGCACGTCGTCGCCGACCTCGGGCACATCCTGCACTCCCGGCATCAGTACCACTGGCATACCGGCTACGTGCCGCCGCAGACCGTGGCCGCGCCGCACCTCGGTTCCTGGATCGCGCGGGTGCGCGGGCCGAATAACCCCGCCATCCCGGCCTTCATCAATATCGGCCAGCGGCTCGAAGGCGTCGGCGAATCGGAGGAACTGAAAGCCTTCACCACCGGCGGCTTCTTCGGCAGCGAGTACGGACCGTTCAACCTTCCCTTCCCGACGGACGCCGTTGCCGCCGTGCGCCCGCCGAAGGGCATGACCGCCGAACGGTTCGAGGCCC
>JAEUIF010000267.1 GCA_016795185.1 Planctomycetia bacterium
AGCAAGCGGGCGGCACGGTGCGCTTCTTCCACGACAATCCCACGGGCGAGAGCCATCCCCAGGCGGTGGCGGCGTTGCAAGCCATCGCCGCCGCGAAGGTGTCGCTGCGCATGCAAAACACCGATTTTGACCCCTGACGTAGCGAGCCTTTTGCGACCGACTGTAACGGTCCGCACAGCGGACCCTACAGTAATTTTATAGGGTCCGCTGTGCGGACCGAAACGCCCTGTGGTTCACCCGTTTGCGAACTGCTCTTGCCGCGAGCCCCAGGCGAGCGTTTCCGTTCCTCGGAGTCCATCCATGTTCAACCTGCAAAACCGCATCGCCCTGGTGACGGGCGGCGGCCGGGGCATCGGCCGGGCCATCGCCCTGGACCTGGCCGCCGCCGGCGCACGGGTGGCGGTCAGCGCCCGCAGCGCCGGCGAACTCGACGAGGTCGTCGGCCGCATTCGCGCTCAGGGCGGCCAGGCGACGGCGATCGTCGCCGACCTGAGCGACCGTCAGGCCGTGCGCCAGGTCATTCCGCAAGTGACCGAGGCAGTCGGCCCCCTGGACATCCTGGTCAACAACGCCGGCATCGGCAGCAGTTCCAATCCGAAAGCCGTGCTGCATTTCGACGACGACTTCTGGGAGCTGACGCTCTGGTTGAACTTGACTGTGCCCTACCTGCTGTCGAAAGCGGCGCTGCCCGCGATGCTGGCCAAGAAGTGGGGGCGCATCATCAATGTGTCATCGATCAATGGCAAGGTGCCGAGCCTGCACGGCGCGGCCTACGCCGCCAGCAAGCACGGGTTGCTGGGTTTGACCAAGACGCTGGCGCTGGAAGTGGCGCGCGACGGCATCACCGTGAACGCGATCTGTCCGGGACCGGTGCATACCGTGATGAGCGACAAGCGCATGGACTACGACGCCCAGCGCCGCAGCATGAGTCTGGAAGAACTGGAAGCCGCCGTGACGCCGATGGGCCGCCGCCTGGAACCGGAAGAAGTCTCGCCGCTGGCGGTCTACCTGGCCAGCGACGAGGCGAAGATGGTTACCGGCCAGGGCTGGAATGTCTGCGGCGGTGTGACGATGTTTTGAGTACTTTTCGCCGCTCGCGGCTTCGCACTCCGAGACCACGCCATGACCTTGCAACGCCTGTCCACCCACCTGTACCGCTTCACCGACACCTGCAACGTCTATCTGCTCACCGACGGCGACGCCGGCTTGCTGATCGATGCCGGCAGCGGCGCGATCCTCGACCACCTCGTCCCGACGGGCGTCGCGCAGATCGAATGGGTGCTGCACACGCACCACCACCGCGATCAGTGCTGGGGCACGCCGCGCTTGCAGCATCACGGAGCCAAGGTCGCCGTGCCCGAGTACGAACGCCACCTCTTCGACCAGGCGGAGCTGTTCTGGCAAACGCGGCGCACGTTCGACAACTACAACGACCGCAACACCTTCTTCACCATCGGCAAGGACATCGCGGTCGATGCCGTCCTCGAAGACTACGAGAGCTTCACCTGGCGGGGCTATCGCTTCTACGTGCTGCCGGCCAAGGGACACACCTTCGGCTCGAGCGCGCTGCTGGCGGACATCGACGGCCGGCGCGTGGCCTTCACGGGCGACCTGCTTGCGGCCGGCGGCAAGCTCTATCAACTGCATGCGACCGAGTACACCTATGGCAGCATGGAAGGCATTCTCTTCACGCTGCAAGCCAGCCAGGCGCTGCGGAAGCAGAAGCCGGACCTGTGCCTGCCGTCGCACGGCGCGGCCATCGACGATGTGCCCGGCGACCTCGACCGCTTGCAGCGCCGGCTGATGGACTGCGTGCGGCTCGGCCGGGGTTCGCGGGTGGCGGGCCGCGACAGCATTCCGGAGACGATCTTCCTGCCCGACTCGAAGTTCATTCCGCTGTCGCGCCATCTGCTCTGGGGCGGCGTCTGGACCTGCTCGAACTTCTACGTGATCCTGAGCGATTCGGGCAAGGCGCTGTTCGTCGATTATGGCCATGCCTACTGGGGCCACATGCACATTTCGCACGACCATGACGGTCTGGAAACCATGCGCTTCATCGAGCATCACCTCGACGAGCTGCGCGAGGAGTACGGCGTCACGGCGTTCGACCTCGTCATCCCGACGCACATTCACGACGACCACACCTGCGGCATCCCGTTCCTGCAAAAGCACCACGGCACGCGCTGCTGGGCGCTGGCGGAAGTGGCCCAGGTGCTCGCCGACCCGGCGGCCTGGGCCAGCACGCCCTGCACCTTCCCGAAACCCATTCGCATCGACCGGGTGCTGCAAGATGGTGAGCGCTTTCAGTGGGAGGAGTACGACTTCGAGATTCACTTCGCGCCCGGGCAGACGGAGTATCACTCGGTCTACGCGGCCCAGATCGACGGCCGGAAGGTCGCCTTCACGGGCGACAACATCTTCCTCAACGAAGTGGTCGCGGGCGGCAAAACCGAGCTGAGCTATTACCAGACGACGGTGCTGCGGAACAGCTTTCAGCTCGCCATGCACCGCCGCTGCGCCGAGGTGATGCGCAAGCTGTCGCCGGAGCTGGTCTGTCCCGGCCATCGCGAGGTGCTGCCCTGCTTCAAGAAGGACATCGACGCTTACTGCGATTACATCACCCGCAAGGAGCGCGTCTTCCGGGAACTGGTGGGGGAACCGTCGGACCACTACATCGACCTGTTCTGGGCCCGGCTGCTGCCGTATCTCGCGGTGGTGCAGCCGGGACAGACCATCGAGTATCGGTTGCTGCTGCGCAACAATCTGGAGAAGCCGGTGACTTACGCGGCCCGGCTGCTGCCGCCGCACGGCTGGGAAACGTCGCCGGAATTGACGACGCTGCCCCTGGGGCCAGGCGCGCATGGTGAGCTGGTGCTGCGCGCGACCGCGCCGGCCACCGGGGACAACACGCGCCGCCTGCTGACGGCGGAGATCGCCATCGACGGTGTCAACCAGGGGCCGATCAGCGAGGCGCTGGTCACGGTGCGGCGGGGATAGCGATTGGTCGCTCGAAGGCGGAATTACGAACTGCGTGAGGTTGCTCATGAGAACGCTGGGCGCGGTTGTCTTGTTGCTGCTGACCTCGGTCCTGGCACGGGCGCAGGCACTGTTGCCCGAGGCGCGGCCCGCCGAGGTCGGCCTGTCGGCAGCGCACTTGAAGCAGGGCGTCGCCCGCTTCGAGAAGGCGCTGGCCGACGACGACCTTCGCGGCGCGGTGCTGCTCGTGGCCCGCGACGGCAAGATCGTGCTGCACGAAGCGCTGGGCTGGCGCGATCTCGACCAGAAGCTGCCGATGCAGAAGGACACGCTTTTTCACGTCGCTTCCAATACCAAGCCCGTGGTCGCGGCCGGCGTGCTCTTGCTGGTCGAAGAGGGCAAGCTGGGGTTCGACGACGAGGTCCGCAAGCACCTGCCGGCTTTCGATAACGAAAAGTCGAAAACCGTCACCATTCGCCAGCTGCTGAACCACACCAGCGGCTTCCGCATTCCCGGCATCTTTCCAAAGCCGTTGCTGAAAAAGTCCGCTGAATACCCGCACGCACCGAGCCTGCGCGCCGAGGTGGATCGCATCGGCGGCATTGGCCCGGCGGAGAAACCGGGGCAATCGTACAGCTACAACAACGCGGGCTACAACACGCTCGGCGCGCTCATCGAAGTCGCCAGCAAGCAGCCGCTGGAGGTCTTCCTGACGGAGCGTTTCTATCGACCGCTCGGCATGAAGGACGCCTATCACCTCGACAGCAAGGAGATGGTGCAGCGCCGCGCGGTCATCACCAGCAAGAAGGACGGCAGCTGGAAGGCGACCTATTCGCCCGGCGATGCGCCGGCGGTGCCGTTCGTGCGCGGCTCCGGCGGGTTGATCACCACCGGCGCGGATTACGCCCGTTTCTTGCAACTCTTCCTCAACGGTGGCGTCTGGAACGGCCGGCGCTTGCTGAAGGAAGAGACGGTGCGTCAGGCGGTCGCGGCGCAGACCAAGGCCATCTATCCGGCGGAGGAACAGGAACAGCGCACCGCGTACTATGGCTTCGGCTGGCAGGTCTCGACGGCGACGGGCATTTATGGCCACGGCGGTTCCGATGGTACGTATGCCTGGGTCGATCCGAAGCGGCGCATCGTCGGCCTGATTTTCACGCAGAGTCCGGGCGGCAACATTCCGCGCGAGGACTTTTTGAAGCTGCTGCGGGCGGCGGTGGAGCCGTAACGGCGCGAACCGAATGAGCTGCCGCGATGTATGATAGCTAGAGCAATTCGCGACCGGATGTAGCACCGGATTGTAAGGTCCGCACAGCGGACCCAACAGAATTCTCGTAGGGTCCGCTGTGCGGACCGCTACAGTCGGTCGCAAAATGCTCTAGGTTAGTGCAATCGCCAGAGACGTCTTGCTCCCTGGGCGGCTCGGGTGCCATGCCCACGACTTTGCGTGGGCATGGGACGCCTGCGAGTTCTCCATGCCCACGCCAAGCCGTGGGCATGGCACCCAGCATGGCTTGCTAAAGGGCAACAAGTCCCTCGATCTTGCACCAGGAGGCCATGACCGCTCCCGTCCGGAGTCTTCGCGGTGATCTGCATCTGTTCCCAGACCGTGGGCCAGCTTCAGAAGCTGTTGAATCAGCTGGCACAAAACAGCAGTTTTCAGCTGAATTTGCCACCTGGATTAGCGGCGTTGACAGCCGCCGCGTCGGCTCATGCCGCTGCCAGCGCCAGTGCCTCGGCCAGTGCCGGTGCGAGCGCCAGTGCCAGCGCGGGCGTGTCGGCGCACGCGGCGGCAGCGGCGGCGGCGCAGGTGTCGGCGAGCGCGGGTTTCGCGGCGACGGCGGCCCTGGCAGCCGCCGCGCAATTCAAGGCCAGCATGAAGGCCAGCGCGGGCATCAACCTGGCGCTGCCCTCGGCTGGTTGCATGGTGCATGGGCTATCCAAATCAGTGCAATCGAGCGGCGTGCTGACCGCGCTGGCAGCGGTGCCGGCGGCAGCCGTGGCGAAATTGACTGCCCTGGCCGGGCTGGCCCAGGCGGCGCACGCCGCGCAGGCAGGGCTAGGCGTCAACATCCTGGCGGCGGGCGCGGGCGCAGCACTGCACAGTTCGCTGGCTGCCGCTGCTTCCGCCCAGGCTGCGGCTGCGGCCAGTGCCAGCGCGAGCGCGGCTGCCAGCGCCCAAGCCGTCGCGGTGGCGAGCGCGCAGGCGGCGGCGGTCGCGCAGGCCAATGCCGCCGTCAAAGCCGCCTTCGGCTACAACCTCGCAGCCGACGTGGGCCTGAAAGCGACCAAAGCGGCGCTGACCGCGACCGGCGCTCACATGGGTGGTGTGGCAGCGCTGGGCGCGAGCTTGCCCCTGGCGGCGCTGACGAGCGGCGCGCAATTGATGGGCGCGGTGGCCGCGATTTCCGCCGGGCTGGGTGTCGATATGTGCGCTGCGGGGGCCATGACTCAGCTGGCGGCGGTGCTGTCGCCGCTGTCCAGCAATGGCGTGGCGGCGGTCACCGCGAGCCTGCTGGCGGCGTCGGGCGTATCCGCCGCAGCCAGTGCTTCCGCCAGCGCGTCCGCGTCCGCCAGTGCGTCCGCGTCCGCCAGTGCGTCCGCCAGCGCGGCGGCGAGCGCCGCCGCGAGTGCATCGCTCAGCGCCAGTGCCGTGGCAACGCTGGCGGCTGGTGCTGCCGCGCAGGCCCAGGTCAGCGCCATGATGGCCGCCGGCCTGGGGGCTGCCGTCGCCGCCGTGCCCGCCGCGCCGGCGAGCGTCCACATGCTGCTGGGCGTGATGGATGCCACCAAGGCCGCGACCGGCGTCGATCTGCTGTCGTTCTCGCCCTGTTTGCTGTGAGCCGCTGACAACCGACCCGACGATCGCTGCAAACGAATTGGCTTACCCGGCTTCCCGTCCGAACTTGCCGGGTTTGCCGTAAGTTTCGACGTGGACAATTGACTTTTTCGCGGGATCGATCAAACTGGACTATCCCCCCCGAAGCGCGGGCTGACCTTCCCGAAATTCCAGGAGATGCGTTGTGAGCAAGAACACGAGCGACCTGTCGCGCCGCGACATGATGAAGACCTCCGGCGGCATCGTGGCGGCGTCGGCGCTGGCCGGCGTGTCGATCCCCGCCGTCCATGCGGCCGAGGACAACACCATCCGCGTGGCGCTGGTCGGCTGCGGCGGCCGGGGCAGCGGCGCGATCGAGAACGCGCTGAACACCAAGAGCGGCCCCATCAAGCTGGTGGCGATGGCGGATGTCTTCCCCGAACGGTTGCAGTCGAGCCTCAAGGGCATCACCAGGACGCACGGCAAGCAGGTCGATGTGCCCGAGGACCGGCAGTTCGTTGGCTTCGACGCTTACAAGAAGGCGATGGACTGCCTGAAGGCAGGCGACGTCGTCATCCTGACCACGCCGCCGGCCTTCCGCTGGGTGCAGTTCGCGTACGCCATCGAGAAGGGCATCCACACGTTCATGGAGAAGCCCACGACGGTGGACGGTCCGAGCACGCGGCGCATGCTCAAGCTGGGCGAGGAATCCGAGAAGCGCAACCTGAAAGTCGGCGTCGGCCTGATGTGCCGCCACTGTGAAGCCCGCAAGGAGCTGCACAAGCGCATCAGCGACGGCCAGATCGGCGACATCACATTGCTCCGTGCCTATCGCATGCAGGGGCCGATCGGCTTCTGCTTCTCCGGCCCGAAGCCCGACGGCATCAGCGAGCTGATGTACCAGGTGAAGCGCTTCCACTCGTTCCTCTGGGCGTCCGGCGGTTCGTACAGCGACTTCCTGATCCACAACATCGACGAATCTTGCTGGATGAAGAACGCCTGGCCGGTGTCGGCGAAGGCGTCGGGCGGCCGGCACTATCGCGGCAACAACATCGATCAGAACTTCGACACTTACTCGGTCGAGTACACCTTCGCGGACGGCGCCAAGCTGTTCCTGGAAGGCCGCAACATGGCGGGGGCCGTCTCGGAGTTCGCCAGCTACGCGCACGGCACCAAGGGCTCGGCGGTGATCTCGACCTCGTCGCACACGCCGGCGCGCTGCCGGACCTACAAGGGCCAGAACTTCGTGAAGGACGATCTGACCTGGCAGTTCGGCCCGAACGAACCGAACCCGTACCAGCTGGAATGGGACCACCTGATCCAGGCGATCCGCAGCGACAAACCGTGGAACGAGTGCAAGCGCGGCGCGGAAGCCAGCCTGGTGACGGCGATGGGCCGCATGGCTGCTCACACCGGCCGCATCATCACCTACGATGAAATGCTCAACTGCGAGCACGAGTTCGCGCCGGAAGTGGACAAGCTGACGCTGGAATCGGCGGCCCCGCTGGTCGCCGGCGCGGACGGCAAGTACCCGGTGCCGCAACCGGGCATCAAGACGAAGCGCGAGTATTGAGAGTAATGGACTCGGTTTCCTCAGCCGCTGGCGGCTGCGCAACAGACCCTGCGCAGCCGCCAG
>JAEUIF010000286.1 GCA_016795185.1 Planctomycetia bacterium
ATGCAGCGCTGCGACCCGCGCAGGCCCAGCACCAGGTTGCGATAGTAGAACGACCAGGATGGATTGCCGTGGACCATGACCACCGGCTCGCCGCTACCTTCATCGAGGTAGTGCAGCCGGTGACCGCCGATGGTCTGGTAGCGGCTCGGGAAAGGATACAGGTCGTTCATGCTCGTTCCCAGGGCTTCCGCCTCTTCAGCCCCGGAGGGGCGTTAGAATAGTAGCCCAGGGCGCAAGCCCTGGGATTACGGAGTTGATATTGAATCGAAGCCCCGGAGGGGCGGCAGAAACCATCGCGTGCCAAATCTCTTTCGCCCCTCCGGGGCTAATTGATTTGATCGGCCGACAACCCAGGGCTTGCGCCCTGGGCTACTTTTCTAACGCCCCTCCGGGGCTGGCTCGTTCACCAATCCAAACCCAGCATCAGGCAGTTCAAGCCGCTGCCAATGCCGAGAAAGCCGACGCGGTCGCCCTGCTTCAAGAAGTCCCGTTCCTCGGCGAGCGCCGCCGTCATCGGCAGCGAGACCGTGCCCATGTTGCCGAGGTACGGATAGGTCGAAAAATCCTTGTCCTCGGAGATGCCGAGCGTGGACAGGATCGTGTCGCGGTGGCTGCCGCCCACCTGGTGGCAAATCACCTTGTCGATCTGCTCGCGCACCCAGCCGAACTTGCGGAGAAAGGTCGTCCAGGTGTTCAGGCCAAGTGAAACGCCGTGCTTCAGCACCGCCACCGAATCCGTGGAGGCGAACTGACGCACCGACGAGGGCAGTAGCCCTTCCAGCCCCTCGATGCCCCAGCGGCACAGGCGGAAGAACTGCGGCGCGGCTTGCGTCACGCCGCCCACCACCCGCCGACGCGATGAGCGAAACGAACCGTCGGTCAGCAGCACGGCCACCGCGCCCGAACCTCCGGTCAGGGTCGCCAGCGACGACTTGAACAGGTCCATCGTCGGCCGTTCGTTCAGCCGTTGAATGCTGACTTCGTTGATGTCGCGCGCCGTTTCGCAGGAGACAACCAGCCCGGCCCGGCACTGGCCCAACTCGATGCGATTGGCGACATCCACGATGCCGTTGAGCACGCCCAGGCAAGCGTTGCTGACGTCATGCACTGCCGCGTTCGGCCCAATGCCCAGCGCCGCCGCCACGTGGCATGCGGTCGCCGGCTCGAATTGTTCCCGGCACACGCCCGCATAGATGAGGGCATCGATGGCATCGGCCGGGACTTCCGGAGCAGCCGCCAGCGCCTTGCGCGCGGCGGCAGTCGCGCCGTCGGAAACCGTGTAGCCGGTGTCCCACCAGCGCCGCTCGACGATGCCGGTAATGCCTTCGAGCTGGCCGCTGGGCAGGTGCAGCGCCCGGAAGGTCGGCTCCAGGCGTTCTTCCAGTTCCTGCGAACTCACCACCACCGGGGCGAGTTCGTAGCCGATGGAGTCGATAAACACGCGGTTGTACTTCATCGAGCGCTCTTCTCCCTTGGCTTGCGGCACCATCCGCAGTTCCCTCTCCCCTGGCGGGAGAGGGTAGGGTGAGGGGGC
>JAEUIF010000336.1 GCA_016795185.1 Planctomycetia bacterium
CGCGGCGTCTTTTCGCCCGGCTACCTACCGCTCGACGCCGACCGCTACAGCCCGCAGACGTATCACGCGGCGGGGTTGGCGGCGATCGACCACGTCGTCGCCAACGTCGAGGAAGGCAAGATGGACGAGTGGGTGAAGTTCTACCAGAACGTGCTCGGCTTCACGCAGCTGGTCCACTTCGACGACAAGGACATCAGCACCGAGTATTCGGCGCTCATGTCCAAGGTCGTACAGAGCGGGCACGGGCGCATCAAGTTCCCGATCAACGAACCGGCCAAGGCCCGGCGGCGCTCGCAGATCGAGGAATACCTACAGTTCTACCACGGCCCCGGCGTGCAGCACATCGCGCTGGCCACCAAGGACATCATCGGCACGGTGCGTGCTTTGCGAGCGAATGATGTGTCGTTTCTGCGCGTGCCACAAGCCTACTACGACGCGCTGCCCGAACGGGTCGGCAAGATCGACGAGGACATCCGCGAACTGGCCGAACTGGGCATCCTCGTGGATCGCGACGATGAAGGCTACATGCTGCAAATCTTTACCAAGCCCGTGGGCGACCGGCCGACGCTGTTCTTTGAGATCATCGAACGGCACGGCTCGCGCAGCTTCGGCAAGGGGAACTTCAAGGCGCTGTTCGAGGCCATCGAACGCGAGCAAGATCGGCGGGGAACGCTCTAGAGCGTTTTGCAAATGGATGAAGCACCGGGCGCTATGGTCCGCACAGCGGACCCTACAGAATTTCGTAGGGTCCGCTGTGCGGATCGCTCCAGCCGGTCGCAAAATGCTCTAAAGTTCGGTTTTCGTTCCAAGCCGGCCCCTCGGGGGCCGGGCGAAAGGCCCGCCGATGAAGGAATACCTGGAGCACGTCGCCGACTTGCGCGCGGATTATCCAGAGTTCGCCGATTCCTTCGGCCGCTCCGACAGCCTGGAAAACGTCCTCGTTTGGATGAAGGAGCGCGGCTTTCCGCCCGGTGCGGTGGACATGGTCAGCCAGGACGAGTTCAGCTACGACTTTCTGATTCGCCTGGCAGCCGAGGACCGCTGGCTGGTCTTCGGCGTCAACTGACTGGGTACGCTGACGGCGGTCGCCGTCTGGGACCACAAACCGAGCCCGGATGAGTTGCTCGAACGGCGGCTCGCGGACGGCTGGGAGCCGACTGACTCGTGCGTGAAGGGCCACGCGAAAATTCTGGGCCACGCCGCCTGCCTGGTGAAAGCGAGGTGAACGATGCCGCAATACATGAAGCTCGGCTCCATTCCCCGCAAGCGACACATCGAACACCGGCGCGCCGGCGGCTACAAGGGCGAAGGCATTCACTACGAAGAGGTCGTCACCACCAAGGGCTTTGACGGTGCGTACAGCATCTGCTACCACCTGCGACCGCCGACGCGCGTCCGCAAGGTCGAACCCGCAGGCGAAGCGCCCGTGCAAACGGTCCCGCAGGAGGTGTTACGGCATCACCATTTGAAGACCGCCGCTCTGAAGGCAGCCGGCGATCCGATCACCGGCCGGGTGCCCTTGCTGGCGAACGACGATGTCATCCTGTCGCGTTGTAAACCTGCCAAACCGCAAGCGGAACTGTATCGCAACGCTTCAGCGGACGAACTGCTCTTCGTCCATAAAGGGCAGGGCATCCTGCACACCATGTTCGGCCTGCTGCCGTTCAAGCCCTTCGATTACATCGTCATCCCGCATACGATGACCTATCGGCTGGAATTCGAGGCGGGCACGCAACCGGAACTACTGGTCGTCGAAACGCCCGGCAACCTGGCTCCGCCGCCGCGCTACTTCAATCCCGAGGGGCAGCTGAAGCTCGGCGCGCCCTACTCCGAGCGCGACCTGCACGGCCCGCGCGAGCCGCTGGTGATCGACCAGGAAGAAGACGTGCCGGTGCTCATCAAGGATGGCAAGCGGCTGTCGCGCTACATCCTGGCGCACCACCCGTTCGACGTGGCGGGCTGGGACGGCATGGCCTATCCATACACGTTCAACGCCGACGACTTTGAGCCGATCACGGGCACCATTCACCAGCCGCCGCCGATTCATCAGACCTTCGAGGCGAAGGGTTTTGTGGTCTGCACCTTCGCGCCGCGGCTGCTCGACACGCACCCGGAAGCCATCAAGGTGCCCTACGCTCATTCCAACGTGCAGGCCGATGAGGTGCTCTACTACGTGCGCGGCCAGTTCGGCAGCCGGCGCGGCGTGGAGGAAGCCTCCATCACCTTGCACCCGCGCGGCATCCCGCACGGGCCGCATCCCGGTACCATCGTCGCCAGCAAGCCGGTGACGAAGACCGATGAACTCGCCGTCATGGTCGATACCGTCCGGCCGCTGGGCATCACCCGGCAAGCGCTGGAACTGGATGATGCGAGCTATCCGTTCAGCTGGCTGGATTAATCGCGGGCGGAAGAAATGTCGCGCGACCGGGAACGTGAGAGCAGTTTGCGACCGGCTGGAGCGGTCCGCACAGCGGTCCCGACGAATTTTGTGGGGTACGCGGTGCGGACCACAGCGCCCCTTGCTACACCCCGCCGCGCACCGCTCCAGCC
>JAEUIF010000352.1 GCA_016795185.1 Planctomycetia bacterium
ATTTGCAAGCCAGCGCGGTCGTGTACTCCGCGACGCCCGTCAGCACCGGCACCCGGCCGGCCACCCGGTCGACGGCTGCTTTCAATAACTCGCGCTTCTCGCCGGCTTCCAGCGAGCAGTTCTCCCCCACGGTGCCCAGCAGGATCAGGCCGTGCATGCCGGCGGCCAGCAGGCGGTCGATGTGCGCCAGGGTTGCCGGGAAGTCGACGGCCTGATCGGGGCCGAAGAGGGTCGTCACCGCTGGGTAGACGCCGTGCCAGTTGGGTTTCATGCGGGTTGCTCCGAAAAAGTTGCCGGTCGCTACTTGACATTGCACACAGAAAGCACATACTAGTGCCTTTGTGTACGATGTCAAGGCGCTAGTCGGAAACTCTCATGCCGGACACCATCGCTGATTTCATCAAGCAAGACCTGAAAGCCCGGCTGCGCAGCGGCGACGGCTTACCGGACAAGCTGACACTGGCCGCACTGTCCGAGCATTACCGCGTGAGCTTCACGCCGGTGCGCCTGGCCGTACGCGACCTGATCGACGAGCAGGTGCTGCGGCGTCAGGACAACGGCCGGATCGCGTTCAACGTGCTGGCCCTGAGCGGTGAGGAGATCACGCTGCCGCCCGAACCGCCGTCCGAGACGCACGACCTGGATGATGGGCTGCTCGCGGAGATCATCCGCGACAGCCTGCGCGGCGAACCGACCTACCTGCGCGAGGAAGTGACCGCCGAGCGGCTCGGCGTGGGCCGCACGGTGCTGCGCCAGGTGCTGAACCGGCTGGCGGGCCAGGGCGTCATTGAACATCTGCCCCGGCGCGGCTGGCGCGTGAAGCTGTTCAACGCGGCGGAGATGCACGCCTACCTGCAAGTCCGCGAATGCCTGGAACTGAAGGCCCTCGACCTGGCCCGCCCGCGCCTGGACCCCGCCGACCTGAAGCGCATGCTGCGGGGCAACTGCCCGGCCGGTCGGCTGGACAATGACCTGCACCGCTACCTGATCGACAAGGCCGACAACCCGTACATCCGCGAGTTCTTCGAGCGGCACGGCCGTTACTACACCATGCTGTTCGACTTCGCCGCGCCCGAGGCCAACGTGGTACAGTCGATGGCCAGACAACATCGCGCCATCCTCCGCGCCCTGCTGGCCCAGGATTGGAAGGCGGCCCGGCAAGCCCTGGCCCGCCACATTCGCGCCCAGCGGCCGATCGTGCAACGGCTGCTGCGCAAGCTGCATGAAGCGGGATCGAGTTCGTAGCGCGGCAGTACGTCGGGCTTTCCAGCCCGACATGCAGCGCCGGTGGTGTGCGGTGCGACCGAAACGGGCGCAGCGAATGACTGGCGCGACAGTCGGGCTGGAGCGGTTTGCAAACGGGTGTAGCACAGGGCGCTGCGGTCCGCGCAGCGGACCCTACGGTAATTTCGTAGGGTCCGCTGTGCGGACCGCTACAGTCGGTTGCGAAATGCTCTGGAAAGCCCGACGTACAAGACATCAGCCCACCGAGGGAAAGCCCCATGCCACCCCGATTAGCGCGCAACTTTGTCCTGCTCGCCGTGCCGTTGCTGGCCGGCGCGGCGCTGGCCCTCTGGACCCCGCGTGGTCAGTCCGCCGACGCTAACAACGCCGTGACGGAACTTCCGCGCTTCACGCCGGGCCGTCAGGAATTGCTGGCCGCCTATGCCCAGGCGCAACGCAGTTCTGAATCGCTGGGCAAGGCGTACAAGACGCAGCTGACGCCGCACTGGCTGCCGGACAACAGACGCTTCTGGTATCGCAACGACCTCAAGGGCGGGATCCGCGAGTTCGTGCTGGTCGATGCCGAACGCGGCACCCGCGCGCTGGCCTTCAATCACCGCAAGCTCGCCGAGTCACTGACGAAAGCGGTGCTTCAGCCCATCCAGGCCGACCGGCTGCCGTTCGACCGCATCGAGTTCGCGGACGATGAGAAGAGCATCTACTTCCCGCTCAAGGACGCGCACTGGAAGTGCGACCTGACGAGCTATGCCTGCGTGCGTTTTGAACGCTTGCCGGTGAAGCCCGCCGAGGCCCGCCCGGCCAAGCCGGCGGCGAACCCCGTGCCTGATGCCCTGTGGCCCGACGGTCCCGCGCCGGACCCGGAAGCGTCGGAAAGCTGGCAGGCGGAAGCCGAGCCGCGCGGCAGCGTGCGTTCGCCGGATCGCGACTGGCTGGCGTTCGTCAAGGACCACAACGTCTTCGTCCGGGCCCGGCTCAACAATCAAGAGGTCCAGCTGAGCCACGACGGCAAGGCGGACCGCGCCTATGGCCTGCTTTCCTGGTCGCCGGACTCGAAGGCGCTGGCGGCCTGGCGCATCGAGCCGGGTGCTCGGCAGGAAGTTCACCTGCTCGAATCGTCGCCGAAGGAAGGCGGGCGAGCCAAGCTGCATACCCGCGCCTACCCGCTGCCCGGCGACCGCTTCACGCGCTACGAATTGAACGTCTTCGACGTGGCAGGCCGCAAGCAGTGCAAGCCTGCCGTGGACCCCGTGGATTTCGGCACGCCCCGCATCCGCTGGCGGCACGACGACCGCCATTTCACGTACCAGAAGGTCGATCGCGGCCATCAGCGCTTCCGTGTCATCGAGGTCGATGCGCACACCGGCCAGGCCCGCACGGTGCTGGACGAGCAGTCGCCCACCTTCATCAAGACGCTGTACGGCGGGTTCTACATCCATTACCTGGACGATACGGATGAAATCATCTTCCTGTCCGAGCGCGACGGCTGGCAGCATCTCTACCTGATCGACCTGCGCACCGGCCTGGTCAAGAACCGCATCACGCGCGGCAAATGGGTGGTGCGCGGCGTCGAGCGCGTGGATGAGGAAAAAAGGCAAATCTACTTCCGGGGCAGCGGCAAGATCGATGGCCAGGACCCTTACCTGGTCCATCACTATCGCATCAACTTCGACGGCACGGGCCTGACCGCACTCACCGAGGGCAACGGCAACCACACCGTGCAGTATTCACCCGACCGCCAGTACTTGATCGATTCCTGGTCGCGCGTGGACCTGCCGCCCGTCCACGAACTGCGCCGCGTCAGCGATGGCGAATCGATCCGCGAACTGGAGAAGGCCGATGTCTCCGAACTGCGCGCCAACGGCTGGGAACCGCCGGAGGTCTTCGTCGCCAAGGGGCGCGACGGTGAGACGGATATCTATGGCATCATCTGCCGGCCGCGCCACTACGACCCGGCAAAGAAATACCCGGTGATCGAGTACATCTACGCTGGGCCGCATGACTCGCACGTACCGAAGACCTTTGGCGCGTACCAGCGTTTCGCCGCGCTGACGGAGTTGGGTTTCATCGTGGCGCAGTGCGACGGCATGGGCACCAACAACCGCTCGAAGGCGTTTCACGACGTCTGCTGGAAGAACCTGAAGGACGCCGGCTTCCCCGACCGCATCCGCTGGCACCAGGCGGCGGCCCGCAAGTATCCGTACTATGACATCAGCCGGGTCGGCATCTACGGCACCTCGGCGGGCGGCCAGAACTCGACCGGCGCACTGCTCTTTCACCCGGACTTCTACAAGGCAGCGGTCTCGGCCTGCGGCTGCCATGACAACCGCATGGACAAATCCGCCTGGAACGAGCAATGGATGGGCTATCCCGTCGGCCCGCACTACGCCGATTGCTCGAACATCACGCATGCCGGCAAGCTGCAAGGCAAGCTGCTGCTGATCGTCGGCGAGATGGACACCAACGTGCCGCCGGAATCGACGCTGCGCCTGGCCGATGCGCTCATCAAGGCCGGCAAGGACTTTGAACTGCTGGTCGTCCCCGGCATGGGCCATTCCAGCGGCGGCGCGTACGGCCAGCGCCGGCTGCAAGACTTCTTCGTCCGCCACCTGCACGGTGTCGAACCACCCGACCGCAATGCGACATCCCGACCCGGAGCTTTGCCATGATCCAGCGCGTTTCCGTCATCGATAGCCATACTGGCGGCGAGCCGACCCGGCTGGTGATTGCCGGCGGCCCGGACCTCGGCCGCGGCCCGCTGCCGGAGCGGGTGAAGTTGTTCCGCGCGGAGTTCGATGCCTTTCGCTCCGCGGTCGTCAACGAGCCGCGCGGTTCGGACGTGATCGTCGGCGCGCTGCTCTGTGAGCCGACCGACCCGACCTGTGCCGCGGGTGTCATCTACTTCAACAATGTGGGCTATATCGGCATGTGCGGGCACGGCACCATCGGCGTGGCGGTCTCGCTGGCGCATCTCGGCCGTCTCGCGCCGGGCACGCACCGCCTGGAAACCGTGGTCGGCGTCGTCACCGTCACGCTGGAAGGACCGAACCGGGTCAGCATCGAGAACGTGCCCAGTTACCGGCTGCACCAGGACCGCGCCGTCGAGGTGCCCGGCCTGGGCACGGTGCGCGGCGACGTGGCCTGGGGCGGCAACTGGTTCTTCCTGGTATCCGACCATCGCGAGGAACTGAAGCTCGACAACATCGCCCGGCTGACCGATGTGACCTGGCGCATCCGCCGGGCCCTGACCGCGCAGGGCATCACCGGCACGAACGGCCAGGAGATCGACCATATCGAACTGTTTGGCCCGCCGTCTTCCAGCGCGGCGGACAGCCGGAATTTCGTGCTCTGCCCGGGCGGCGCCTACGACCGTTCGCCCTGCGGCACGGGCACTAGCGCCAAGCTGGCCTGCCTGATCGCGGACGGCAAGCTGCACCCCGGCGAAGTCTGGCGGCAGGAAAGCATTGTCGGCAGCATCTTCGAGGGCACGGCGCAGCGCGACGGCGACCGCATCATTCCGCGCATTCGCGGCAACGCTTACGTGAACGCGGAAGCCACCTTGCTGCTCGACTCGGCCGACCCCTTCTGCATGGGGATTCGGTCATGAGCGCAACGCAACGCAAGGTCGTCATCATCGGCGGCGGAGTGGTGGGCGCGGCCTGCGCGTACTATCTGCGTCAGGCCGGCTGGCAGGTCGTGATTGTCGAGCGCGGCAAGTTCGGCCAGGGCTGCTCGCATGGCAACTGCGGCTTCGTCTGCCCGAGCCATGTGCTGCCCCTGGCGGTGCCGGGCGCGATCCGCATGGCGCTCGGCTCGCTGCTGCGGCCGAACTCGCCGTTCAAGATCAAGCCCCGGCTCGATCCAGCGCTCTGGGGCTGGCTGCTCCGCTTCGCCCGCCGCTGCAACGAACGCGACATGCTGGCTTCCGGCCGGGCCATCCAGCCGCTGCTCACCTCGTCGCGCCAGCTCTACGACGAACTGATGCGCACCGAAGCCTTCGACTGCGACTGGCAAACGCAGGGCCTGCTCTTCGTGCTGAAGTCGTCCGCCGCGATGGAGCACTTCGTCCACGCGGACGAGTTGCTGCGTAAGGAATTCAACCTGGGCGCTGAGCGCTTCGACGGCCCAGCGCTCAACCAACTCGAACCTGCCTTGCTCCCCGGCCTGGCCGGCGGCTGGCTCTACCGCACCGATGCCCACCTGCGGCCGGACCGCCTGATGGCTTCCTGGCAGCGCATCCTCACGGCCCAGGGCGTGGAGATTCGCGAGGATACCGCTTTCACGGACTTCGCCCGCTCCGACGGGCGCGCCCTGTCCGCCGTCACCTCCAGAGGCGAATGGAAGGCCGATGCGTTCGTCGTCGCCACCGGGGCCTGGACGCCGACGCTCAACCGGCAACTGGACCTGCGCGTGCCGATTCAACCGGGCAAGGGCTATTCGATCACCATGCGCCGCCCCGCACGTTGCCCGTCTTTGCCGATGGTCTTCGAGGAACACCGGGTCGCGGTCACGCCCTTTACATCGGGCTACCGACTCGGTTCGACGATGGAGTTCGCCGGCTACGACACGACCCTGAACCCGCGCCGGCTCGACCTGCTGCGCGACGCCGCCCGCCACTATCTGCACGAACCGCTCGGCGAATCCGTGGAGGAGGAATGGTTCGGCTGGCGGCCCATGACCTACGACAGCACGCCGATCATCGACCGCTGCCCCGCGCTACCGAACGTGCTGCTCGCCGCCGGGCACAACATGCTCGGCCTGTCGATGTCGCCCGCCACCGGCAAGCTGGCGGCGGAGTTGCTCTCCGGCCAGACGCCGCATCTGGACATCAAGCCCTACG
>JAEUIF010000360.1 GCA_016795185.1 Planctomycetia bacterium
GTCCCTCGGTACTCCGAGGGCGTGCGAGTCGCTCCCCACGCCCTCGGAGTACCGAGGGACGTGCCACCCATCATTCCTTCGGGCAACATCCCATTTGCCGATGCACTAGTTCCGGCTGAATATGCAGCCGAAGTTCCGCGTTTTCGACCCATTGCCGCTCGCGATAGGAAAGGCGCCTCGGAAGGACGAAGACGACGAGCCGATCCCGCAGCCCGGCAAGCGCGTGCTCCGGTGGAGCGGCGCCGTCCCGCCGCGGAAGTGGCTGGCCTTCTGCACCAAAGTGCCGACCCGTTCCGCGGCTTCGCCGGAACGGAAACGGGTGGTTTCCTTGGAGATCTCCCTCGACCTCGATCCGGCTCCGTCGAAGACCGCCGACACACGGTCCGGGCTTGAAATTCAGCAACGCCCCGCCCCATTTTTGTTCCAGCGCCGACCAACAGCGTTCGATCGGGTTGTATTTGCTGTGGTACGGCGGATAGTGGACCAGGCGAATCTCCAAGCCCGACCAATCGGCAAACGCGATCAGGATGGCTGCCGGACTGTTAGATTGTTGCGGAAAGTACAGTTACCTACCGGGTGCGAGGAATGAACCAGGCCACTGCCGCCTGGTCCGTCGAACCTTCCACCAGCCAGATCATGACTCGATAGCCCGGGCGCGGCACGGCACCACCGGCTGGAACCTGGAAATACACCTCGAGCGTCGTGGGGGTAAGCGAAACAGGCACGCGCGCCAGGTCGCTCGCCGCGCGCGGTAAGGACAGGATCACCTGTTGCGCTTCGGCGCCAACTTCGAGGATGGTGGTGTTGTAGTCGGGTGGTCCGGAGGGCCGGCTTGCTTTTCGCCGGCCGTGTTCGCCATTGAAGTGGATGCGGGTCAGGTGTTGCCCGTCCGCGCCATTTACGTAGATGCGGGTGGCCTTCATCCCCGGAACCACCAGCGCTGCGCCGCGCCCAACCCACGAGAACTGCAAGTTCGACTGCTCACTCCAATGGAGCGGCATTACCTTGCCGACCGGATCGTCCTGGGTCGGCGGAAACTGGAGACGGACCTGATTGCCGTCCGGCGAAACCTCGAGCACGGTGAGCGCTTCGTCGGCGAACTGTCGCTCCGGTAAAACGACCGGCGGCAAGGCGGCCAGCGAGGGAAGGGCCTCCAGAATCAAGGGTGGGAGGTCCGGTTCCTCGGCCTGGTCGGGCAGCGCTGCTGCCCTCGACGCGTTCACGGTCGCGGGGTTTGGCGGCAACCTCGGCTCGGCCCGGTGCAACGCCAGCCCCATTCCTCCCAGAACCAGGCTCGCGGTCACCAGGGTGAAGCAGACCGTCGCTGCCTGGCGCCAAAGCATGGCGCGGCCCACCTGGTTGGCCAGGGCAGCAACGGCCAGCGTGACGGTTCCGCCGGTCAGGCCCACGTGCGCGAGCGCGGCCTGCACGGTGGTTTGCACGAGCGCGGGGGGCACGAGCGCGGCCGAGGCGTTGCCGGTCAGTGTCGCGGTGAGACTGGCGACCGACAGGGCCACGCCGCGCCGCGCCAGGCTACGGCGCAACCGCTCCTTGCCGCGGGCCAGGCGGGTGGCCAGGGTCCAGCGCGCACAGCCAATCGCCTGGGAAGCCTCATCGACCGTGCGGCCTTCCAGCACGCAAAGCACGATCGGCGCTCGATACCGTTCGGGCAACCGTTCAACCTCGGCAGCCACCGCGGCATGTAAGTCCTGGTCCGCGTGCGCCTGACTCTCGGCCGGCGCAGCCACCGCGTCGGGCGTCAAGCAGTCGGCGTCGCGACGCGCTGCCTGTTCGCGGGCCGCCAGCGCCACCCGAAAGGCCACTTTGTAAAGCCAGCTGCCGAGCGCGGCGCGGTTGCGCACGGAGGCGGCCTTCTTCACCAGCACCAGAAACGTGGCCTGGAAAGCGTCTTCCGCTTCCTGGGAGTCCGTCAACACGCGACCGCACAGGTCCAGGACCATGCCGCCATGCCGCCAGACCAGCAGCTCAAAAGCTGCCTCGTCGCGCAAGTCCACCCAGCGCCGGAGCAACTCCGAATCGCTCGTCTCCTCGGCGGCCCGAACTCCGGAGAGACGTCGAATATACTCGCGCAACGATCGCCAGCTGCTCTGACGCATGAAATTCCGTTCCACGTCCACATGGTGGCCACTCTTCTTTAGAGGGCACCTCCCGGCAATCGTTAGCAAAAATTCTTCCGGAAGTTCGGATAGGTTTTTCTGAACGCCAGACCATTAACCAGCGCAGCGCGGTTATCGCCGACAGAATTTTCAGGAATTCCTGATAACGTCCCAGCCCGGCGGTCCTCTATTTTCCCAACCCGCCTTGGTCAATTGCCGCCCACCCCCGGCTCGGAAGGAAACTACCTGCCATGCGCTTGCCGTGCCACGGACTGACTGCTCTGGCCGTTTTCTTCTTGCTGGGCCGTTCACTGTTCGCGGTGGAGCCCGCTTCCTCTGAGCGTGCCGAACGTGCCTGGGCGCCGGCGGCACGGTTGATCGACCAGTGGATCGGCAAGCAACTGGCGGCTGCCCAGACCAAGCCCGCCGACCCGGCCGACGATGCGGAGTTCTTGCGACGCGTCTGCCTCGATATCACGGGAAAGATCCCCACGCGGGCGCGGGCGCGAGCTTTCCTGGAAGATGCGACCCCAGACAAGCGCGGCAAACTGATCGACGAGTTGCTCGCCGATGTGGCCTACGGTCGGCATTTCGGCCGACTCTGGCGGGACCGGCTGACCAGCGAGGACGAGGTCGGCGGGGCGCGGCGGGACGCGCTGGCGGGTTGGCTCGCGGAGGCGTTCAACGCCAACCGCGGCTGGGACGCCATCGTGACCGACTTGATGGTGGCGGAGGGCCTGACGCCGCCGACGGCCTTTGTCCACAACCATCTCGACGACGGCCAACCCCGCCCCAATCGCCTGGCTGCCGCCAGTGCCCGGCTGTTCCTGGGCAACCAGCTTCAGTGCGCCGAGTGTCACGATCATCCGTACGCCTCCTGGAAACAGACCGACCTCTGGAGCATGGCGGCGTTCTTCGCGCGCACCTACCTCAGCGAGAAGGAGCCCAAGGGCGTGCGCGAGCAGCCCGCCGGCCCGCCGAAGACGCGTTTCGGCCCGCCGCCGGTCAAGCCGGCGGCCGACGGCTCGATCACCATCCCCACGGACGCCGGCCCCGGCGCGGGTACGGTCGTCGCGGCCCGCTTCCTGGCCGGCGACCCGCCGAAGCTCGACGGCGTCGAGAAGATGCGCCCCCTCCTGGCGCGCTGGGTCGTGTCCCCGGACAATCCCGATTTCGCACGTGCCGCGGTCAATCGCCTGTGGGCCCACTTCTTCGCGCGCGGTTTCGTCAACCCCGTCGATGATCTGCACGAAGGCAACCCGCCCTCGCATCCCGAGTTGCTCGACGAGCTGGCGAAGGAGTTCCGCGCCAGCGGCCACGACCTCAAGCATCTGGTGCGCTGTATCGCTAACAGCGCGGCCTATCAGCGCGCTTCGCGGACGGTGTTGGCCGGAGACCCCGGCAAGGAAGATCCGCAGCTGGTGCTGTTCGGGCGCCTGCGGTTCAAGGTGCTGAGCGCGGAGGCCCTGTACGATTCCGTGCAGACCTCGGCGGGTGCCGTCAAGAATGCCAAGAACCTCGCGAGCCGCGCCGATTTCGTCCGCTTCTTCACCACCCGCGAGGTGGATGGCGACCCCACCGAGTACACCCACGGCATTCCGCAGCTGCTGGCGCTGCTCAACGACAAGCGGTTCAATACCACGCCGGAATTGGTCAACGCCCTGGTCCGCGCCAAGGTCAGTCCCGAAGTCGGCGTCGAAGAGGTGTACCTCGCCACGCTCAGCCGCCTGCCGAGCAAGGTCGAACAGGAAGCGATGCTCGGTTACATCCAGCGGCGCGGCGACCTGGCGCGCGGTCTGTCGGGCGTCTGGTGGCTGCTGCTCAACAGCGAGCAGTTTTCGTTGATTCCATGACTGGGAAGTTTCGGGAGATCGTCATGCCCTCCGCAAGCCATGTTTCGCCGGCCCTGTCCCCCTTGACCCGCCGGGAGGCGCTGCGGCTCGCCGCCGCCGGCGTCGGTTCATGGTCCTGCTCTCAATGGCTGGGCACCCTGGCGGCGCACGCGGCGGCGGCGGCCGCGCCGCGCTCCTACAAGTCGTGCATCCTGCTCTGGATGGACGGCGGCCCCAGCCACATCGACACCTTCGACCCCAAGCCCGACGCGCCGGCCGATTACCGCGGGCCGTTCGGCGTCATCGACACTTCAGTGCCGGGTTTGCGGATCAGCGAGGCGTTTCCCCAGCTCTCCAAGCACATGCACCGGGGCGCGGTGCTGCGCGGCATGAGCACGACCGAGGAGGCGGAACACTTCCGTGCCCGCTACTTCATGCACGTCGGCTTCCGCCTCAGCCAGGGCGGCCTGACCTACCCCAGCCTGGGCGCACTGGTGTCGGCCTACCGCCCGCCGATGGCTGCCGGCGTGCCGAACTTCGTCGTCACCGGCAAGACCATGCTCAACTTCCCTTACGTGGCCGGCTCGGGCTACCTCGGGCCGCGCCACCAGGCGCTGATCCTGCCCGACGTCGCCAGGAGCAAGGGGCTGCCCAACGCCGAGCCAGCCACGGACGCCGCTGACTTCGCCGATCGCCTCACCGTGCTCGAACAACTCTCCCGGGAATTCCAGCGAACCGGGCCGGTCCCGGCGGCGGCCACGCAGCAGACCGTCTACCGCAACGCGGTCGAGCTAATCCGTTCGGGCAAGAGCAAGGTCTTCGACGTGGCCGCCGAACCGTTGGCGGTTCGCGAGCGTTACGGCACGCACCAGTTCGGCCAGGGTTGCCTGCTGGCCCGGCGGCTGGTCGAGGCGGGCGTGCCGTTCGTCGAAATCTATCAAGGGGACTGGGACACGCACGAGAAGCGGCGCACCGACCTCGTCAAGGACACGCTCATGCCCCAGGTGGACCAGGCGCTGCCGGCGCTGCTGGAAGACCTCCAGCAGCGCGGCTTGCTGCACGAGACGCTGGTCATCTGGATGGGCGAGTTCGGCCGCACGCCGAAATGCGGCGCGGACGGCAGCCGCAATCACTACGTCAAGGCCTGGAGCACCGTGCTGTTCGGCGGCGGCATCCGGGCCGGGCAGGCCGTCGGTCGGACCGATGCGAAGGGCGCGACCGTCGAGGAGCGGCCCGTTTCCGGCCCACAGTTCATGGCCACGGTCCTCGGCGTGCTCGGCATCGACCCCAAGGGCAAGCAAACCTCTCCCGGCGACCGGCCCGTCCACATTGTGGACCAGCAGGCCGAACCGGTGCAGGAAGTGCTGGGTTGAGCAAACGATTCCGGTTCTCAGGGAGAAGACACGGTGCACCTCTTACTGACCATGAGCGTGGCGTTGACGACGGTCATCGGCCAGGTCGCCGACATGAAGCTCACCGAGTGGAAAGGGGCCGTCGAGGCCATCGACGTGCGGGCCGAGACGTTCGCCATGCTCGTGGTGGGCAAGGACGTTCCGGAAAACGGCAAGGTGATGCCGCTGAAGTTGACCGCTGTCACCAGGTACGTGTGGCGCACCGAAGACCCCAAGAAGTTTCTCGCTGCCCGGCCCGATGATGTGAAACGCGGGCAGCACATCCACGTGCTCAAAAACGACCAGGGCGAAGTGATCGAGCTTCGCTTGCCGGCCAAGAAGTAACCCGCTCACGCCATCGAGGTTTTCGCATGCAACGGCCGTTCGCGCTTCTTGTCGCTGCTCTGGTTGCCGGTTCCCCTGGCGCCCGTGCTCAGGAGCAAGCAAGCGCTGCGCCGCGAGCACGCTAGGTCTCTGGAACTCAACCGCTCCCTTCGTTTCCCGGCACGCTCGGGAATCGCTTCCAGTAACTGTGGTCGCGGTAGACTGCATCGGCCGGGGTTCACGCGAACCGCCGACCGTTTTCGTTCTCGTGCGCGGATCCTCGATGGCTGTTTCGCCCAGCCACGATGAAGCCCTGTCGCTCCTGCAACGGCTGCTGGCCGACGACGCTGCCGCTCCGTCCGACCTCGCCGCCGCCTATCTCGATCCCCTCGCCGCCTGGTAGACCCGCCGCTGCGGCTCAGGGGGACGGGGCGCTGCCCCCGCCGCCTCGAATGCGCACGGCCCCAGGAGCAATAACGCTGAACGCACCAGGAAACTGGCTGCCGTATTGCTGAAACACGGCGGCCGTGTAGGCGGCTTTCGCTTGCTGGATCATACCGTCAATGCGCAGTAGGACGACTCCATGATGCGCCCGTGCCATCTGGAATACCAGGTCGCCGAAGTCCTTGTCGGCTGACAGCAGCACTGCGGCTTCAAGGGCTGCCCTTTCGAGGTCTTTATCGTCGGTGATTCCCGGCGATTCCTCTCGAATGGAGATGACGGTATGGCCCTCAAGCCGCAGTCGCGCGACGATGCCGGTGTCCACACTCTCATCGGCGACAATGCTCATGTGGCACAGCGTAGGTGACGGGTCCGGTTTGAGTACAGTGCAATGCCGAGTTCTGGATAGTAAACACGGTCACGCGACTCGGTGCGGTGGTGGATAAACGAGGTCGTTGCGCATCGTGGCCAGCGCGAATTGGAGCGCCGCCTGGATCCCCTCGCGCGAGATGTGGGGATGCGCTTCCAGAATTTGCTCGACGGTTTCGCCCGCCGCCAGTTTCTCCAGGATGCGTTCGACCGTGATGCGGGTGCCGGCAATCACCGGCTTGCCCATCATGATCGCGGGGTCGGAAACGATCTTTGGCGTGTCCATGACAAACCCGACTTGCTTTGCGGTAGGGCGTGAAGATCATCTTCACAAGGAATTCGACCATGTCGAACTCCGACCCCCCGAACTTTCTGCCCTGCGTCGATGCGGCCTGGCCAGTCAACCAGCACGTTTCGGTCGATACTAACAGAGTGCCGCGGACGGCGAGTTGATGTCTTCCAGCGGCTGCTTGCGGTTCGCGCCCGCGCACCCGCGCTTTTTTGGTCCAATTGGTCTAGAATTAGATTGATCGGTCTAATATAAGGAAGTCATGCCCGAGAAACCCCAAAAACGTCCGGATAGCGATATCGCGAACCTGCGCCGCGAGCAGATTGTCGAGGCGGCGGTGGCCGTCATCGCCGCGCAGGGTTTGCCCAACCTGTCGCTGTCGGAAATCGAGAAGCGCGCCGGCATGAGCCGGGGCCAGCTTACGTACTATTTCCCCGCCAAGGAGGACATCCTGCTGGCCGTCTTCGACCGGCTGTTGCAGCTGATGTACCAGCGGGTCGGCACGCCGCAAGGGCAGCCGTGCGAGCAGGCCAGCGGCTGGGACTGGGTGCAGCACTTGCTGCAAACGGTGCCGGACCAACCACACGACAGTCCGGGGTTTCACACGCTCCAGTACACCTTTCTGGCGCAGCTGGGCCATCGCGAGGACTTTCGCCGGCGGCTGGCCAGCCTGTATGAAGAATGGCGCACGAACATGGGCTCCGGGCTGGCCCAGGACCTCGAGCGCCGGCCGCCGTTGCGCGCGGTCGAGCCGCGCGCCCTGGCCACGCTGATCCAGGCCATCCTGCACGGGCTGGCCATGCAGCGCGCCGTCGATCCCCAGGCATTCGACCACGGGCGAATGCTGCATCTTTGCGTGGACCTGCTGGGTACCTATCTCTGGGGCGCTGCGGCCGACGGGGAAAAACTCGCCGCCCCGGCTACGAATAACGATAAGCCGCCGGCGCGCCCGGCCGCGCACGGACTTCAGGGGACATCGTCATGAACGAACAGGCAGCCAGCGATACTCCGAATACGCCGCCGAACGGCGCCCCCAGCGGACGCCCCGGACCCGGCGGCGGACGGCCCACGACGCTGCGCGAGCGGGTGCATTCCCTGAAACTGCCGCCGCCGGAACCGAAGGCCCCCGGCCGGTCCTGGTTGCCGTGGGCGCTCTGCGGGGTGTTCGCCGCCAGCACCCTGGTGCTGGGCTGGCTGGCGCTGGGCCGCTCGACCTCGGCCACGCCGACACCGTCCGCCGTGCCCACCACGTCGCCGAGCAGCGTGCGCGCCGATGCCTCGCCTGGCGCGGCGGGCGAGGCGGTGCTGGAATCGAAGGGCTACATCGTGCCCGTGCATCAGATTCAGGTCAGCCCGATCATCAGCGCCGTGATCCTGGAGCTGAACATCGAGGAAGGCAAGCGCGTCAAGAAGGGCGACGTGCTCGCCCGGCTGGAAGCCGTCGAGTACCAGAGCGAGCGCGACCGCATCAAAGCTCAGGTGGAAATGGCCCGCTGGCGGCTGAAGGAACTGGAGAACGGCAACCGGCCCCAGGAAATCCGCCAGGCCGAGGCCGAGCTGAAGGAAGCCAAGGCGGTGCGCGAACGGCTGCTGCTCGACGTGCAGCGCAGCGCTTCCCTGGACCGCAACACGCTGTCGCAGCGCGAGCGCGAACAGATTCTGAGCGACTTTGAAGCCGCCGACCGGCGCGTCGCCCGCTGGACGGAAGCCTTCAGCTTGATGAAGGAAGGGCCGCGCTCGGAGCGAATCGAGCAGGCCCGCGCCGAAGTCAAGCTTTACGAAGCCGAACTGGCCCGCGCCCAGTGGCGGCTCGACAACTGCGTGGTCCGCGCGCCGATCACCGGCACTATCCTCACCAAGAAGGCCGAGGAAGGCAACATCGTCAACCCGGTGGCCTTCAACGTGGCCGCCAGCCTCTGCGAGATGGCGGACCTCTCGGAAATCGAAGTCGATCTGAACATCCAGGAACGCGACGTGGCCAACGTCCACAAGGGCCAGCGCTGCAAGGTGCGCTCCGAGGCGTTTCCGGATCGGCAGTACGAGGGCGTCGTCTCGCGCCTGATGCCCATCGCCGACCGGGCCAAGGGCGCGGTGCCGGTGCGCGTGAAGGTCAAGGTGCCCCGCGACGAGGAAGGCATTTACCTGAAGCCCGAAATGAGCGTGCTGGTGTCGTTCCTGAAGTGAAATGGACGCCCCTCTCCCCTGGCGGGAGAGGGGTTGGGGGTGAGGGGGCGGACGTTGCAAGCACTTCCCCACTCACCCCTGCCCCTCTCCCGCCAGGGGAGAGGGGAGGAAGGCAGATCATGAGCATCGTGCGCGTCGAGAACCTGTACAAGAGCTTCAAGCGCGGCAGCGAGGAAATCAAGGTGCTGCTTGACCTCAGCCTGGACGTGCCGCAGGGGCAGTTCCTGGCGCTGATGGGGCCGAGCGGTTCCGGCAAGACCACGTTGCTCAACCTGATCGCCGGCCTGGACACGCCGACCGGCGGACGCATCTGGGTCGGCGACGAGGAAATCTCCGCGATGTCCGAAAGCCAGCTGGCCCGCTGGCGGACGCGCAACATCGGCTTCGTCTTCCAGTTCTACCATCTGCTGCCGGTGCTCACGGCTTACGAGAACGTCGAGCTGCCGTTGCTGCTGCTGCCGCTCAGCGCGGCCCAGCGCCGCCAGCAGGTGACGACCGCGCTGGAACTGGTCGGGCTGGCCGACCGCATGTACCACCGGCCGGGCCAGCTGTCCGGCGGCCAGCAGCAGCGCGTCGGCATCGCGCGCGCCGTCGTCACCGACCCGACGCTCATCATGGCCGACGAACCCACCGGCGACCTCGACGCCAAGAGCGCCCACGAAATCCTCGAACTGCTCGTGGAATTGCAGAAGGGCCTGTCGAAGACCATCGTCATGGTGACGCACGACCCGCGCGCCGCCGACCGCGCCGAGCGCGTGCTGCACCTCGACAAGGGCCAACTGGTGGACGATGTGGCCAACGAGCGCCTGCCCCGCCCCGCCAGCGACGCGATCACCGCGCAGCCCGAAGGGGCGCTCAAACGGCCGTCGTGAGGCATCGGGGTGGCACGTCCCTCGGTACTCCGAGGGCGTGCGTGGGGCTTGCCACCTGACGGTGCTGAAGGTGTCGCGAGGTTCCGCACGCCCTCGGATTACCGAGGGACGTGCCACCCACCACGGTACGTCGGGCTTTCCAGCCCGACACTAGCGCCGGAATCATGCGGTGCAGCCGGAACGGACGCCTTTTATCGCCGGCGCCACAGTCGGGCTGGAAAGCTCGACGTACATGGATCCAGGACCCTCCGATGAAATACATCATCCTCATCCTGCGCAACCTGCGGCGCAACCTGCTGCGGACGACGTTGACCTGCGTGGCGACGATGTTCCTGGTGTTCATCGTCACCTCGGTCGTGACCATCCTGTACACGCTCAATCTGATCCTGGCCGAAAAGACGAAAGACCTGAAGGCCATCGTCACCGAGCGCTGGCAGATTCCCAGCCAGATGCCGTTTTCCTACGCCGCCAGCTTGAGCCAGGGCGCGGCGCGCAAGCCCGGCGACATCGTGCCCGACGACCACATGACCTGGCAGTTCTACGGCGGCACCATCGACCCGACCAAGAGCATCCGCGAGGGCATCGTCTTCTTCTTCGCGATGGAGCCCGACAAGATCATCCCCATGATGGACGAGGGCGAAACCTTTGACCCGGAGATGATCGCCAAGCTGAAGGGCAAGAAGAACGGCGCGATCATCGGCAAGAAACGGCTGGCGGCCATGCAGCGCCGCGTCGGCGACCAGATCACCGTCACCAGCATGAACTACAAGGGCATCAACCTGGAGTTCGAGATCGTCGGCGAGTGCCCGATCGGCCGCTACGATCAGAGCGCCTTCATGCACCGCGACTACCTGAACGACGCCCTGGAGAAGTACAAGCGCGAGCACAAGGGCGAGGCCCATCCGCTGGCGAACAAGACGCTCGGCCTGGTCTGGCTGCGAGTGCCCAGCACCGAAGCCTTCAGCCAGGTGTCCGACCAGATCATGAATTCGCCCGACTTCACCATCCCTGCGGTGAAGTGCGAGACGGCGTCGAGCGGCATCGGCCCCTGGCTGGAAAGCTACAAGGACTTCCTCAACCTGTTCCAGTACGTGCTGATCCCGGTGGCGTTCGGGACCATGATCCTGGTGATCGCCAACGCCATCAGCCTGAGCGTGCGCGAACGCCGCACCGAGATGGCCGTCTTGAAAGTGCTCGGCTTCCAGCCGGGACAGGTCCGCCTGCTGGTGATGGGCGAGGCCCTGCTGCTCGGCGGTCTGAGCGGCCTGGCCAGTGCCACGCTGACCTACTACGGCTTCAATTCGACGCTGGGCGGCGTGCCGTTCATGGTCGCCTTCTTCACCGTCTTCCCGGTGCCCGCGCAGGCGTTCTGGTGGGGCCTGGGGCTGGGGCTGGGCACCGCGCTGCTCGGCAGCATCGGCCCGGCCTGGTCGGCCAGCAGCGTTAAACCGTCCGAGGTCTTCGCCAAGGTGGCGTGATCGCCAAACGGCGGCCGCCGACTTGCTCCCCTCTCCCCTTGCGGGAGAGGGGTCGGGGGTGAGGGGTATTCGCGGGCCGACTGTGCGGTCGAGCCCCCCACCCCCGCCCCCACACCCCCCACGGGGCAGTGGCGAAATATAAAGGAAAAACGAAAACCCGCGCAATGCCAAGAAACAAAGGCTGGCACTAAAAAACCAACGACTCCCTCGTTCCCAGGGGGGCAAACCCACCCAGGGGCC
>JAEUIF010000362.1 GCA_016795185.1 Planctomycetia bacterium
CCCGCTATCGATAGCCTCGGCGGCGCGGGCGACCCCGTCTGTCGGCCGTTCCGCGCGCTCGGCGGCCAGCAGGGCGGCGGCGGCATTCGCGAGTACGATCCGCCGCGCCGGGCCGTCAGTCCCACCTAGCACGGAACGCACCACGGCAGCACTCTCCGCTGGACCGTCGGCACGCAGTTCGGCCAACGTGCAGGGTTCCAGGCCGAAATCGCCGGGCGACCATTCCCAGGACTTCACCGTACCGTCGCGCACCTCGCGCACTTCAGTGACCGCCGACAGGCTGACTTCATCCAGTCCATCCCGGCTCCAGACGACCAGGGCGCGACGCACTCCCAGACGGGCCAGCGCGCCGCTGAGCGGATCGAGCAGGTCACTCCGGCCGACGCCCAGCAACTGATAGGCCGCCTGTGCTGGGTTGGCGAGCGGCCCCAGGCAGTTGAACAGCGTGCGGAACTTCAAACGCCGACGCAAGGCCGCCAGGTTCGCCAGCGCCGGATGAAAATGCGGCGCGAAGCAGAACGCCAAGCCGAACTCCTGCAAGCAACGTCGCGACCAGTCGGGGCCGGCGTCGAGGCGCACGCCCAATTCGGTCAGCACGTCGGCGCTGCCGCTGCGGCTCGAAACGCCCCGGTTGCCGTGCTTGACCACGGGCACCCCGGCCGCCGCCGTGACCAGTGCCGTCGCCGTGCTGATGTTGAAGGTGCCGCTCTGGTCACCACCCGTGCCGCAGGTATCGAGCACATCGGCGCGGCCGGTTTCCAGCCGTACCATGTTGTCCCGCAGAATTGATGCCGCAGCGGCAATTTCCTCGGCGGTTTCTCCCTTCATGCGCAAGGCCGTCAGCAGCGCCGCCGCTTCGGCCTCCGGCAAGCGGCCCGCCATCATGTCGGCCATCAGGTCGCGCATCTGCGTGCCGCTCAGGTCGCGCCGCTCCACCAGGAGCGCCAGGGCTTCCGCCCACGCCGGGTTGTTCGAGATTGCGGAAATGGGCCACTCCTCGCCAACGACCAACGGCATCTGCGAATGTACCTTTTGATTGAGAATATCTGATGTTCGGAAATTCACCAAAAATATCCCTTTCATTGTGTACGGGCGTATAATATACTTCCTTACACTGCCGGCGGTTGGAAATGCTGATCTGGCATCCTATCACCCCGGCGTCAGGCACCGCGACTTCCCACCGAGATGAACCCATACGGCTCCGTTGCAGGAGAGGAAACATGGCCGACTACAGCCGGTTGACCGCACGACAGCGGGAGATTTACGAGTTTATCCGGGACAAGATCGAGTCCCGTGGCTACGGCCCGACGGTGCGCGAGATTGGGGTCGCCTTCGACATCCGTTCGCCGAACGGGGTGATGTGCCACCTGAAGGCCCTGGAAACCAAGGGGCTGATCCTCCGCGATCCGGGCCACGCCCGCGCGATCCAGCTGGCCGACCACCGCCCGCCGTCGGTTTCCGTCCCACTGATGGGCAACGTGGCCGCCGGTTCGCCGATCGAGGCTGTCGAGAACACCACCGAGAAGCTGTCGTTCAACGAACTGTTCGGGAACCCGGACTACATCGCCTTGCAGGTGCGCGGCCAGTCGATGATCGAGGACCACATCACTGACGGCGACTACGTCATCATCCGCAAGCAACCCACGGCTGAGACTGGTCAGCGGGTGGTGGCCATGATTAATAACGAAGCCACCCTGAAGCGGTTCGTCCGCAAGAAGGACCAGATCAGGCTGGAGCCGGCGAACCAGACGATGGAGCCGATCATCGTCAACTCGACGGAAGAGGCGAACATTGTCGGCATCCTCGTCGGCGTCGTGCGGCGCTGCTAGAGCAAAATCAAGGAACCTGTTGCCCAAAAGTAGGACTTTTTGGGTGCCATGCCCACGGCTTTGCGTGGGCATGGAGAACAAACAGGCTTCCCATG
>JAEUIF010000461.1 GCA_016795185.1 Planctomycetia bacterium
GTCGCGCACTTCGTTCGCCAGGAGCGACACGGTGTAGCTGCCGTTATCGCCCGCGTCCCAGCTGCCTCCCGGCGCGGCGACCTGATACCGGACGGTCACACCCGCCGCGCTGCTGCCGACGATGCCCGCGTAGCCAGCCGACTGGCTGTAGCCGTTCGGGCCGGTCACGCGGACATCGGCCCCCAGGGAGCTGGTCTGTAGGCCCGGCCCACCGCCGTAGGTGACATTGAAGGTGTAGTTCGTGCCACCCGCCGCCGTCACGTTGCCGGCGGCCAAGGTGCCGCGCAGCGCCGTCGTCGCGGCTGGAGCAGGAGCCGGAGCGGGCACGGTTGCGGACGCATAGAGCTGCTTGCTTTGAATCGGCGTCCACGGCTGACTGGCGCTCAGCCAGGCCAGGCGGATGGCGGCGGCGCCGGTGTTTTGCTTGTATTCCAGTTCGATCTGATACTTCTGGCCCGCCACCAGCTGAATCGCGTAGGTGTCTTCGCGATACGTGTGGTCCGCCCAGGCGTCGATCACGGTCTTGCCATTGATCTTCAGGCGCGCGCCATCGTCCGAATAGACATAGAGGATGGTCCGTTCGCTATACAGGGCTTCGAGCTGACCGGTCCAGCGCACGGAATAGTTCGTGGAGGACAGGCCGGCGACGGGCGCTTTCCCGGTCCAGTCGTAATAGACCGTCGAGTCGGTGCGCGTGGTGACGAGGCTATTGAAGTTCTGGCCGTTATAGTATTGGCCCAGGAGGCCGGTCCCCGTGCCGGCCGGCGCCAGCCGGTCTTCGAGGGTTTCGACCATGGGCCGCAGAGTCGGCCGCTGCCGCCGGACGGCAGGCGGGCTCTGCCGGCGCAGGCCGTTCCAGGAATTGCAGAGGTTCTTCAACCAGGATCGAAGGAGCCGCATCGTGTTGCCCTGCCTACTGGGTGCCGTCGTCTGCTAAATGTCCATGCGATTTCTCCCGCTTTCCTTTGCCAGATTAATTTCGGTCAACGTGTCGCCCTTACTCCAGGAAGATTTTTCCCACCATGCCTCCACGGCCACTTCGGTGCGTCGGGTTATAGGAATAGCCCCGATTCGCTTGGCGCAGGACCGATTCTCGGCAGAGTCGCGCGGCCCGTGGAGCCTGTGCCAACGCAACGAGCCTCGGACCAGCAGTCCGAGGCTCGTTGCGTTGGCTCCTCCAAGTTCGTCGCACTGGCTCAGGGTCTGGGCGGCCGGGGCGCGCTGCTGCTTGGCGTCGGGTCTTCCGGCGGCGGCGTCCGCAACTTGACGGTTTGTGCGTTCTGGAACGGGTCGGGTAGGTTGTGCGGCGCGAAGGGCACCGCATCCGTGCGCGCTGGCGGAGTGGCGGCCAGGGCCGCATCCACCGAGGCATCGCCGGTCGGGTCGTCCACGGGGACGCGGTCGGGCAATTGCAGCCCCAGGTAGCCCAGCGGTACCGGCTGATTCAGGTCGCGGCGCGGCAGTGCGATGGGCGCGCCGGAGGCCAGTTCGCGCCGGCCGGGCGCGCCCGGTTCGTCGCGGTAGCCGGTGAACGGAGCCCCTTCCGCCAGTAAGCGGGGCTGCAAGTTCAACGCGCGCGGCAAAGGCACCGACGGCGGCAGCGACTGGACCGGAGTCAGCGCCACTTCCGGTTGCGCGACACCGAGGGGCGGTGCCAGCGGCTGCGGGCCGGGCTGGGCACCGTCCCCCGGCAGTTGCTGGGGCGGTCGGAGCAGTTGCCCCAGCGCCTGCCCGCCCTTGTCGGCGGGGAACTGGAAGGCTTGCTGGTCGCCCGCCGCGGGTTGGGCCTGCGCCGCCGCAGGTTGAGCCTGCGCCGCGACCAGTGCGTTGCCAGTCGTCAACAGCGGCGCATCCTCCGCCACGATGGAGGTGCGGGCACAGCCCGACAGCGACAGGCTGCCGGCCAGGAAAGCAACACCGAGAATGCACTGGTGGGTATTCATGGTGAATCGCGGGAAAGTGGGATGGTTTTCCTCAAGTCGGCTCTACACGGCTTACTTGCCCGTTGGCTGAATAATCAGCTTGCAGGGCGTACCTTCCTTGGGCAGCAAGTCCTTGTCGGTGTCCAGCTTGATGAGCTTTTCATCCGCGAAGGACAGGTGCGACTGGAAGACCGTCTGGTTCGTCACCGGGAATATGCTGATGAGCGTGCCGGTGATATCCGCGCCGTAGACCTTGGCGGGGTTGTTCGGGTCGGGTTGCACCATCACCGAGCCGGTGAAGCGCCACTTCAACCGGGGCATGGGCTTTTTCGTCTTGGGATCGACCAGAGCGCGCTCGACCGGGATTTTCTTCGGCTGCCCGTCCGGGCCGGGGAACTCCAGGGAAATCTCCACTTCCGGCCCTTGCGGCACATCCTTGGCCGTGCCGCCCATCACCGGCGTGCCGGCCTTCAGGCCCAGTTCTTCCAGCGCTTTGTGAATGGCACTGGGCGGGACCGCCTTGTCGAAGGTGACGACGGTCTCGTGCGCCTTCTGGCCGCCCTTGCCCACTTCCTTGGCCCACGGCCAGGTGGCGATGACTTCCAGCGGATAGACTTCCTTGTAGCCGGGATCATCGATCTTGCGCGGCGCGATCTTGCAGTCAATGACGACGGTCTTCTTTTCCTTGTCCACGGTGAAGCCCGAATCCGCTTTCTTGTCGTCCGCCGCCTGGATGGGCACGAAGACAAACAGGGCTAACAGGGCTACCCCGCGAAAATTCCAGCGCATCGGAAATCTCCTTGACGAAACATGCAAAACCGCGGGCGATCATTTCTCCCCGATGCAAACGATGACCGTCGGCTTGCCGGAGAATGCGCCCTCGGGGTTGCAGGTGGCGACGTACACCCGGCCGTTGTGGACCACGGGACCGCCGTAAACCATGCCCGGCGACTTGACGGCTGGATCATTGCCCAGGTCGAGCCGCCATTTTTCCGTGCCGTCCTTGAGGTCGATGGCGTAGATCACGCCGGCCAGGTCGCCCGCGTAGACCACACCGGCGGACACCGCAACGGGGGCGAAGAACGGCGTCTTGGCGTCGAAGATCCAGCGACGGTCGCCGGTCTTGAGGTCGAAGGCCCGCACCTTGCCGTCGGTGGCGGTGCAGATGGCCAGGTCGTCCGCCAGGGTCGCGCACGACGGCACGCCGCCCTGCACTTCCTTCCGCCAGATGTCCTTGCCGCTGCCGAGTTCCAGCGCGGCGATCTCGCCCTTCGCGCCCTTCAGCTGGGCCGGATAGTAGCCGATGCTGCTGCCGGTGACGACAGCGGTCTTGTCCAGCACGGACGCCCCGCCCCAGGGATTCAGCGGCAGGCTTGCCCGCCAGACTTCGTTGCCGGTCTTGGCGTCGAGCAGGAACATTGCTCGGTCGCCTTCCATTTCCTTGTCGAGGCGGGCGGAGCCGACCAGCACCTGGTCGCCCTCCACGTTCACCGGGGCGTCCACGTGCCATTTCTTCTGGCCGACCTGCCAGAGCAGCGCGGGCGACACCCTGGGCAACTGGTCCTCGGTCGGCGGAATGGCAAAGTCGGGGTCTTTCTTCTTCTCGTCCTCGTACTTGGCGAGCAGTTCCTTCCACTTCTCGGCCATGATCTTGGGGATGTCGGCGGCTTCCACGGGCTTGCCGGCCATCGTCAGTTTGCCGATATCGACCGCGATGACGCCGAGCGACCCGCCGCCGATGTAGGCCCGATTGCCGACGACCGTGGGCGCGCCTTCGAGGTGGACCAGACGGTCGGGCGGCGGGGTCTTTAGCTGCCAGAGCCGCATGCCCTTGTCCAGGGTCAGGCAGTGCAAGGTCGCGCCGTCGGTCTGGTGCATACCGTCGCCGAAGATGACCCGGCCCTCGGAGATGGCCGGCGAGCTGACCGTGGGCAGCTTGAGGGCGGGCGTGGTCTTCGACCAGAGGAGGCGCTTGTCGGCTGCCGCCTTGGGGTCCAGGCTGATGCTGTGGAACGAGGAAACGTTGAAAGCACCCAAACCGGAGATGAACATCTGCTCGCCGTGCGGCACCGGCGAGGTGATGTAATGCTCCACGGACTTGTGAACCCAGAGCACGGTTGGCTTGGCCGGGCCGGGCTTGCCGTCGCTGGCAGTACGTTGCGGATTGGCGCGGTAAGTCGGCCAGGCGTGCGCCTGACTGTTTATCGTGGCCAGGCAGGCACAGAGGAAGGCGAAGCCAACGAGATTACGACGCATTACCTTCATGAAGACTACTCTCCCTGGGCGAGTGGGGACGTCTGTCCCGTTTGTAAGGCAAACGAACCGACCTTTCCAACGTCCAGGTCCGCCTGCCGCGAACTTGGACCTCGACAATGCTATTTTTCGTTGGTATCCGATGCAGAGCCGCCAGCTTCTGCGGCGCCTTTAACCCGAGCCCAACCAGCGCGATTGCTGAAGGTCTCGAAGCTGAGTCGCGTAAGGCGGTCGTATTCCTTGCCGGTTTTCTTCTCGAACGCCTTCCACCCCATCGATAAGAGCGACTCGAATTCCATGTCCTTTGGCATTAGAGAAGGATCCGCCAAGACTCGTTCGTATACAACCTTGCCGTTAGCAACTGCCACACATCGGGAGTACAGAAAGCCATCAGCAGAGAATCCTGGGTGAGGGTAAGCAAAGCTCCCGATGTGCCGGGCATGATCGACTGTGTCCAAAGCGTACAGTTTCTCCGCCAAAATCTCGTCAAACTCCCGAATCTCCTCGGCAGGCAGCTTGACCAGCGCTTGTACTACGGGATGCACAACGGCTGAGTGATCACCGGTTCTGTCCCAGTCAAGCCGTGCGATCAGCTTCCAGAACTTGGCTTCCGTCATTCGCCTGCCTCCGTCGTCCCGCTCTCACTGTGGCGATACTACTTTTCTTCGATCACCGCCCGCATCGGCCCCTGGGCCACGGTAATGTCCTTGGTGCGGGTGGTGCCGTTACTGTAGCGAACTTCGACCTTGTAACTGCCGGGGTCGAGGGCGAAGCGAGCCAGCGGCGCGGGTTGACCGCCCCGGCCGTCGCCGCCGGAAATCTGCTGCGATGCGACCGCTTTGCCCGCCTTGTCCAGCACGCGCACATTGCTGCCGACCACGCCGGTGTTGCCGCCGGGCGTCAGCGTCACCGGGGAACGCTTGCCGGCAACGAGTTCCGGATTGGCGAGCAGCACGCAGGAATCCTGGCCTTCGTTGGCGAAGATCACGTCGAGGACGCCGCGATTGTTCAGGTCCACCAGGCAGATGCCCTGGGTGTTGAAAATCTTCTGATGCAGGCCCAGCACTTCCGAGGCATCGACGAATGTGCCGTCGCCCTGGTTGCGGAAGAAGCGGTTCGGCCCGCGCAGGCAGCCCACGACCAGGTCGAGCTTGCCGTCGTTGTCGAGGTCGCCCCAGGCAGCGCAGGCGGCCATGCCGAACGGTTTGGCCAGGTCGCCCGCCTTGCCCAGCACGTCGGTGAATTTCCCTTTGCCATCGTTCTTGAACAGCCTGCAAGCGCCGTCAAGTTGCGGCACGAAGAGGTCCGGCGCGCCGTCGCCGTCGAAGTCGCCGAAGACCGCGCCGACCTTGCCGGTGCGGTAGGCGATGCCGGAGTCCTTGGCTTCGACGAAGCCCTTCGGCGTGTTCAGCGCCAGAATGCCGCTAGCCGCGCCGTAGAGAAAGTCCGGCCGGCCATCGCCGTTCACGTCGCAGACGGTCAGCGTATCGCCCTTCAGGCTGCCGCCGATGCCGTCAGCGCCCAGCCCCACCTTGTCGGACACGTCCTCGAACAGCCAGGTGACCTGCGGCGGCACGTTGACCTTGGCGTTGAAGTAGAAGGCGAACTCGCCCTGCCCCTGGCAGACCTTGATGAGCAGCTGGTTCTTGCCCTGCTTCAGCTTCAGGGTCGCCAGCGCCTGGTCCGGGGCAGCCCCGCGGGCCACGTTCTGGGCGATCAGCTTTTCGCCGTTGAGCCAGACGGTCAGCGTGTCGTCGCTGCCGAAGGAGCAGGGCATTTCCATCGGCGCAGGGCAGGTAATTTCCCGATGCAGGTAGACCGTGCAGTCGGTGTTCTGATCGAGGATGGCCAGGTTGTTGATCTGGCCGTCCAGGAACTGGCCTTCCTTCCAGCCCACCATGCCGGCCTTGCCCTGGTAGCTCTTCTTCAGGTCGATCTCTTTTTCCGGCGGGTAGACTGCGTCAAAGCCCTTGCCGCCCGCGTTGTCGAACGCGCCGATGTAGTGCCATTTGCTGAAAGCCAGCTGCGAGGTGTTTTCCGGGGCCGGGCCGATGTTGCGGAACAGCCGCAGGCCGTGGAAACCATTGGCCAGCAGCACGTCCGGGCGGCCGTCGCCGTCGTAGTCGAGCCAGCAGGCCGCTGTGGGATTGTAGGCGGGTTGAGTAGGCAGCAGGTGGGCGTCCTCGCGGAACGTGCCCTTGCCCATGTTGGTGAACAGCTTCGGGCCGTTGGTGCTGGCGACGAGCAAGCTGGGCAGGCCGCTGGCGTTGTAGTCGGCCCAGACCGCGGCCCGGCTGCCGGTGACACCGGGCAAGCTCATTTCGTTCATCGCTTCGCCGCCGTTGCCGAGCAGCACGCAGCGATTGCCGCCGACCAGGCAGAGGTCGTTCTTGCCGTCGCCGTCGAAATCGACCGCCGAGACGGCCTGGGCTTCGGGATCGACGCGGGGCAGCGCTGAGATATGCGTGAAGCCTGGCATGCCTTGCAGGCGGCGGAAATCCTCGCCACCCCAGCCGACGAAATCGCGCTTCGGGTTGTAGTCCGCGAGCTTCAGGCTGACCTTGAGCCGCTGGACTTTCGCCCGGCGGTAGTGCAGGTCTTCCTTGTTGCCGTCGATCATGCAGGGAGCGACGGTTTCCTTGCCCGCCAGCACCTCGCGGACGATGCCGACGAGCTTTTCCGGCGTGCCGCAGAAACTGCGGAGCAGGAACGGTTCGCCGTGGCTCTGGTTCCACCACTCGCCGCCCGCGTAGGTCTGGTACCAGTAGGTGCCGATGCAGGTCTCGCTGGCCCCGCCGTTGTAGAAGAAGACGGCGGTCTTGCCCGGCTCGGCCCATTCCATCGTGTACTTCCACTCCTCGGGCTTGACCAGCTGGCCCTTGCCGATGTTGTGCTTGATGACGTCCGTGGGGTGCTTGCCCTTGATGTCCTCGATCTTGCGATAGATGACGAGGTGCTTCTCCTTGTCCACCTTCTCGACGCGCATGTAGACGATGTTCGACGACTGGCCGATGACCGCGCCCAGGCTCATCGGCACCTCGATGAACGCCTGGCCGGGTCGGGGGACCAGCACCACGGCGAGAGCACACAGGGCCGCGACGACGAGCAGGCGCTTCAAGGGCAGCACGGGATGTCCTCCAAAGTCGGAATAGCTGATAGCTGATAGCTGATAGCTGTCAGCTATTCATGAACATGAGCCATCGGTAGAACCTGCCACGCCTGGATTGCGTTTCAACTCTTCTTCAGCGCTTCCAGCCGTTCTTTCGCCACCTCGGCCCACTTGCTTTGCGGGTGGTCCTGAATGACGCGCTCCAGCAGCTTTTCCGCCTGGTCCTTCTGTTTCACTTCCACGAACGTGCGGGCGGCCTCGACCAGGGCGACGGCGCTGAGTTCCGGATAATTGTAAGTGAACGGCACGCTCAGGAAGGCGGTGGTCGCCTCCGGGTGGCGTTTCTGCTCCAGCCGGCACAGGCCGATTTGCAGCTGGGCGCGGGCACCGATCTCGGCGGCTGTGCCGGCCACCACCTGCGAGTAGGCGTTCACGGCCTGGTCGAACGCCTTCTGGTTCTGGAAGGCCCAGCCGATGCCGTAGCGGGCTTCGTGAATCCACGGACTGTTGTTGCCGAAGCGGGCATTCAACTGCTCGTAGGCGTTACGGCTGGCGTCCCACTGGTTCATCTGGCCCAGGGCATAGCCCAGACGCAGCAGGGCGCGGTCGCTGACGGTCGGCACGTTATGGAACTGGCCGTTGTCGCGGAAGATGGCCAGCCGGGCAGAACCCTGCTGGAAGTCGCCCATCTCGATCAGGCATTCGCCGGCGCGGTAGTGGGCCTGCGCCAGATTCGGGCTCTTTTGATTTTTGGCCACGGTATCAAACTGGGCCAGCGCCGCCTTGTAGTCCTTCTTGCCCGCCAGGCAGACGCCCAGCCGCAGACGGAGCTTTTCGGTCAACTCGGCGGACGGTTCCTTGTCGATGGCCTGGTTGATGAGCGCGATCGCGCCGTTGTAGTCGTCGCGTTCGGTCAGCAGTTCGGAAAGTTCGAGCCGCCCGTCCACGGCCAGCGGCACGTCGGTGAACGCCAGCAAGGCTTGATAGTGGGCGCGGGCCTTCTGCTCGGCGGGCTGCACCGGCACCTGGGCCAGCGGTACTTCCGGCAGCACCACCACGGCAGGCGGCTTCCACTTCGGGTCTTTCTTGACCGCTTCGTCCTGCTGCTTCTTGAGTGCTTCCTGCTGCATCTTGGTCCGCACGGCGGCGACTTCTGGCTCGGCCAGCAGGCGATAGGCCCAGGCTGCTTCGTAATGGATGCGGGCGCGGGCTTCGGACGAGGCGTTCTTCTTCTGGAGCGGATCGACCTGGCTTTCGTAGTAGCCGGTCACGTCGCGGATGGCCTTGAAACCGTCTTCCAGGGTCTTCTGCGCGGCCGTCACTTCTTCGGGCTTCAGGTTGGGCGTGGCCAGCTTCTTGCGGGCGTCGGCGAGTTTGAGCATGCCTTCCTGCTGCAAGCACTGGCCCGCCCGCAGCACGGCATCGTTGGCTTCCGGTCGATTGCCGCCATTCTTGGCCACCTGGTCGAAGACCGCGCGGGCCTCGGCCAGCTTGCCCGCTTCCCGCAACGCCGCGCCGTGATGGTAAGCGAGCAGCGTGGCCCAGCCGGCCCGTTCGGGGTCCTTGGCCAGCGCGCCCTCGTACTGCTGCCGGGCGGCGGCGAGCACGTTCACCGCTTCCTCGGCGATCTTCGGGTTCAGCGCTTGCGGCGAGTTCTGCTCGCGGAGCAGGGTGGCCAGTTGCAGCATGGCCATCGGTGCCACCGGCGCGTTCTTGAGCGGATCGGCGGCAAACTTGCGCAGCTCGTTCATCGCCTGGTTGCGATCGCCCGCTTGATGAATCGTCTTGGCCCGCTCGAAGACCGCTTGCGGGGCCAGCGCATGTTGCGGGAAATCCTTGAGCAGCCGTTCATAAGCGGCGCGCGAGGCTTGCAGCACCTTGACCTTTTCCGGCGGCTGCGCTTGCAACTGGCCCAGCCGCTGATGGCAATGGCCGACCTTGATGAGCGCATCGGGCGTCAGCGGGCCTTTCGGGTCGCTCGCGATGAAGCCTTCGAGCTGTTCGACCGCGCCTTGCAACTGCTGCTGCACCCGGCCGGCGGCGAGAGCATCATCGGCTTTCAGCGGCGTCTGGCGGATCATGCAATCGGCCAGCAGGTAGGGCGTCAGCGCCAGCGAGCCGGCGCGTTCGGGCTGCGGGATCGTGTCGAGCGTGGCCTGCGCTTTCTCGAAGTCACCCTTCTTGTAGTGAATCATGCCCAGCCCGTAGCGGGCCAGGTTGACGTGCTGGAACTCCGGGAACTTCTCGATGACGTTCTGATAGCGCTTGGCGGTCTCGTCTTGCAAGCGGGCGACTTCCTTGGCGCGGGTGCCGGCGTCCTGGATTTTCTCGGCCGCGAGCATCTGGAAGTAGGCGTTCTCCGCGTGGCGGAACAGCACCAGCGGCAGCAGCGGGCTCTTGGGATAGCTCTGCTGGAACCGCACGCAGGTCTGATCGGAACCGGCGAAGTCGCCTGCCAGGTGCATGGCGGCGATGCGGCGCTGGAGCACCTCTTCGTCGCGCTGCGGGATCAGCTTCTCGTTGAGCACCGCGTCGTAGGTCGCGGCGGCTTCCTTGTGCTGGCCGGCGGCCTGCTGGATATCCGCCAGCTCGATGAGGATTTCGCCGCGGCGCAGCTTGGCTTCCGGGTCGGCGGCCATCAGTTGCTGCGCCTTGCCGGCGGCCTGGCCCAGCGTGTTGATGGCCGTTTGCAGCGCCTGCTTGACCTGGTCGGCCTTGGACGGATCGGCGGAACCGGCCTGGGCCTTGCCGATCCAGAGCAGGGCCTGGTCGGCCAGCCGAGGCTCCTTCTCGGCCAGCGGCTGCAAGGTCTTGATCGCGTTCGCGAAGTCCTTCAACTGCACCTGGCAGAAGCCCTGACGCAGCTGCGCTTCGATCAGCAGCGGCGAGCCGGGGAACTGCTGGACCACGCTGGCGAAGCGGGCCTGGGCGTCCGCGAAGCGGGCCGCTTCGTAGTGCAGCACGCCCTGGAAGAAGGCGGCGCGGGCGATGTGGTCCGGCGGCGCGTCCTTCACCAGAGATTCGAGCCGGGCCTTTTCGTCCGGGTCGTCCTTGAAGCGCTGCGGCTGCTTCAGGGCTTCCACGGCGGCGGTCTTCTGCTTGCCGAAATCGGTCAGCACACCTTCGTAGTGGTCCTTGGCCTCGGTCAGTTCACCGGCGATGTGATGCACGCGGGCCAGCAGGTAACGACCGTGGGTGCCGAACACCGGATCGGAGAACGGAGTGAGCAGGCTCAGCGACCGGCCAGCCATGTTGTAGTCTTGCAGCAGGAAGGTCGCGAAGCCGTGATAGTAAAGGCCCAGCTGCCGATAGCGGCTCTTGGCCAGCGGCGAGCCCTTCACGAACGGGGCGCAGATTTCCTGAGCTTCCTTGGTCTTCAGCAGGCGCAGCTGCATTTCGGCCTGATCGCAGCGGGAACGGGCCGCCCATTCCAGGTCGAGGGGCAGCTTGGCTTCATCGACGGGCTCCTTCACCCGCGCGCCGAAAGCAGTCACGGCGGCGGCGAACTGCTTGGCCGCTTCGTCGAAGCGTTGATTGGCGGCGGCCTTCAGTTGCGGAGCTTCCTGCGGTTTCGCCGCGATTTGCGCCAGCGTCTTCACGCCGATGCCACGCTGAGCGACACCCAGGTAGTAGAGTACGTAGGGATGATCGGGAAAGTCCTTCGCGCCGGCGAGCGCCTGCAACTGCTCCAGCGCGCCGGTGTGGTCGCGGTCGGGGCCTTCGAGCAGGGCCAGCGCCAGGCCGTAGCGGGCGACGGGGGCATCCTTGTGGCCGGCGAACTTGGCCAGGAATTCACGGAACTTGGCGACCGCGATCGGATAGTTCTTCTCGTTGTAGCCCTTGCGGGCGGCGTTCAGGGTCAACTCGGCCATCTGGTCGGGCGTGACTTGCGCCGACGCCGAGAAGGGCACCAGGCCCAGGGTGCCCAGACCCAGCAGCAGAACGGCCGTCCGAACGAAGTGCTGGCAATAGGTGCTCGTCATGGGTCGCAAGACCTCCTGGCTGATTCGCGGCTATCCGGGGGGAGACAGGTCGGGCAGGCATTCGGGCGTGGCAGCGCCCGGCGTCCGGCCGCGTGGCCCAGCGGGCGCGCAGACGGAGCCAATGAACCATTCTCCTTACCCGGTCTCCCGTTCCGCGTTACAGGATTCAGTGAAATACGCACCGCTCGCGGCTTCGCAAGGCTGCGATAGTTCGTAGTTCCGCCTTCAGGCGGCGAGCGACTCGCCGCCTGAAGGCGGAACTACGAACTCGAATTGCGGAACACCCTGCTCTCGGAACAGCCCCAATTGTGCGGGGCTGGGAGGGGCGTGTCAACAAGCTGGTAGCGGGCCTACTTGGCGGGCTCGGGGCCGCACTTTTCCTTGCACCAGGCGCGCCACTTCTCGACCGCGGCCTGGCGCTCTTCTTTGTTCTGTTCCGGTTTGTAGCCGAAGCCATCGGGCACCGCCTTCTCCAGCGTCGCGAACGCGACCTCGCGCAGCTTTTCCGCATCCACACCGTCCTGGTCGAGCAGTTGCACCAGCGTCCAGATCACCCTGCCGTCCTCGACATTGCCCAGCAGTTGCAGCGCGCCAATGCGTTCCAGAGCGACGACGGCGGTCACACGTTGCGCGTGGCGCCGTTTCGGATCGAGCGCACTCTCGCAGAGGGCTTTGCGGGCGTCCAGATGTCCCCAGTTGGCGGCGACCCCTACCGGGAACAGCAGATCGGTCGCCTTGTCTTCGAGCGCGGTGTTCTCCAGGTTCTTGATGCCCGCTTGCAAGGCTTCCTGGCCGCACCATGTCCGCCGACTAGCCGCTGCGCCAGCCCGACGGTCCTCTGCATCTTTGGAGTGCAGCCACGCCACCACCGTCTTCGCCGCCGCCGGCCCGCCAATCTCCACGACTGCGCGCCCGGCTGCTTCACGGTCGTTGGCTTTCAGGGCTGCTTCAAGTGTCTCTAGTTGGGTCACACTCGGCGGCAGTTCCTTGTGCCGCAGCCAGCGCATCCAGTGCAGCCAGTCGTCGCGGACCAGGTCGGCGGCTTTGCTGTCGGGGTGACCCCGGCTGTCCCAGATGTCGGTATGCCCGTAGCCGTCCATCTGGCGGAAGATGTGGCGGTAGCCATGCTGCTTCAGGAAATCGCACGCCTTGCGGGAGTTCTGCGGGTTGTCCTTGCTGCCGTGAACGAAGTACCATTCGAGCTTCGTGTCGGCGGGGTTCTCCGCCTTGAACTTCGCCGGGTCGAACTTGTAGTTGCCGCAGTAGCCGACCACGCCCGCGATCTTGTCCTGATGTTCGGAGCCAAAGCGCCCGACGTAAGCCGCCCCATTCGAGCTGCCAAAGAGGAACACGCGCCGCCGGTCGATGGGATAGTTCTTCAGCGCCCAGTCGATGAGCCGCAGGGTCGGCGTATCGTCGTCGGCGGTCCAGCCCGGCCCCTTCGACTTGCCGCTGATGACGACGAACTCCTCATCGAACTTGTTGCGCTTCAGCGCCTCGACGGTCAGCCCGATGTAATTGCCCTCGTTGCCCTGGTAGCCGTGAAACAGCAGGAGCAGCGTCAGGTTCCGCCGCTCCGGCAGCTTCGCGGGCGTGTGTAACGCCACCTTCATGATGACGTCTTTCTTGACCGGATCGACGATCTCGCCGCGGAACTTGCCGAGGGGCGGAGCGGGCTTGTCATCGGCGAGGGCGACATTGAGAAAGGCGATCAGGCCAAGAGCCAGCAGAGGCATGAGGCAGCGCGGCATGACGGACCTCGGTGTTTGCTTGTCGAGTGCAAGATACGGCAGCCTATCGCCGCCCATGCCGGGAATCAAGAACTGATAGCTGACAGCGATCAGCTAACAGCTATCAGTCAAATTCGAGGCGGTAGCGGTTTCCGGCCCATGACAAACGACGGGGCGTCAGGCCAGCCTGTGAGGTTCATCGCTCACACGCCAGCCTGACGCC
>JAEUIF010000473.1 GCA_016795185.1 Planctomycetia bacterium
TGTCGGGCTGAGCAGCGTGCTGGAAACCTTGGCGGCGTTGCCAGCCCCGGAGGAAGTGTTGGCGCTGCGCCCCGCCCCGCAGGTGCAGAGTCGGATCGACGAACTGCTAGAAAAACAGAAGTTCGGCGGCTTGTCTTCGGACGAACAACGCGAATGGGCTCAGTTTCAGTTCGTGGAACATCTCGTGCGCCTGGCAAAGGCCCGCGCACTGGTCAAACTGCGCGGCACGTGAGCCAGCCATGAGCCTCAGCCATGTCCCCGTCGCCTTGAGACGCCTCGTCCGGGAACGCGCTCTGGAACGCTGCGAATACTGTCTGATTCCGGAGGCCGTTACCTTCGCCGTACATTGGATCGACCACATCATCGCAGAAAAGCACGGAGGGTTGACGAACGCCGACAACTTGGCGTTGTCCTGTGTCCTCTGCAATCAGCACAAGGGCAGCGACCTTACATCCATCGATCCGGAAACTGGACTGCTGACGACCCTGTTCCATCCGCGTCAAGATCGCTGGACGGACCACTGCACATTGACTGACGGATCAATTCAGCCGAAAACCAGCATCGGCCGCGTGACCGTGCGACTGTTGCAGTTGAATCATCCTGATCGGGTTCGTGAGCGCGAATTGCTGCTCGCGGCCAAGTTAATTGGGCCACCGTAGGCATGAGAAAAGAAGTGAAGCGATGGTTGGTAATCTACCTCTTCACCCTTGCAGGTGGTCTGTAGCTTGCCAGCCATCGCTTCTGCTGCGACTTATCGCAATCCGCGTGCCACTCGAACCCGGCTCTCAGGATTGCTCCATTTGGACGCAATGTGGCGGTTCGGAGTGTTCCTGAAACGGAACCATTGGTCGCGGAGGCGGTTTGCGTGCAACCGCTCGCCTGTTTGCAAGCACTGGACTGCCCGCCGTCAGGCCGAGTACTCGGACATGCGGCGCGTCATGGAGTCGCCGCGCGGTAGGGCGCACGCCAGCAGGCAGCCCAAAGCCACGCCAACGCCGATGGCCGCCAGCGGATAGCGACGCACCAAGCCTGCGACTGCGTCCCAGGCTTCACCAGCCACGTCCGCGGCGCGGGACGCGCATTGCTCCGCTCCCTGGCGCGTGGCTTCCCAGGCATCCTGGGCCGAAGCAGGCACTTCGTGCATGCCACGGCTCGTATCCTCGGACTTTTGCTGCGGTTGCACCGCCGAAAAGGAACCGCGTTCGTGAAAGGGGGACGGCGGGCGCGGATTGTTACCTGCCATGACAGCCTCCGGTGAAGAGTTTGGAGTCACTGTCCGGAGGGCTGCAAGTTGCATGCCGCCCTGGCAGGTCACTCGTTCACCCGGCTGCCTTCCCAACTCAGGGTGATGCGCGAGACTGGACCGTTTAGCCGTAGACGAACGAGCGGAATCGGGTCGTGCGGGTCGGGTTCCCGTTCGACCTGGACCTGGCTTGGAGCTGCCTGGATGCCAGCTTGGTAGTGCAAGCTCAGGACTACCCGGCCGTCGTCGGGGACCACGTCGCCGAGCACGATGCGCCGGCAGTCGGCCACCAGCCAGCGGGCCTGTCCCTTCAGTACGAACGAATGCGGCCGACTCAGACGGTAGAGATGGGCCGTGGCCCCATCCAGTGGCACGGATGCCGTGCGCCGCGCCAAGCCTGCCTGACTCCAGGCATCCAGACGCGCGATTGCGGCCGGCGACCAACAGACAACCCAACCGAGATTATAGCGCCGGCAATACAGTTCGAGGTCCGCGTCGCTCCAGTCGGACAGTGGACGACCGGCAAGTTGCCGTTCAACCAGGCTGATCGCGCCGTGCTCCATCGTGGCGTCGGGGTCGAGGCCGCCGACGAAAGCGCGCTGTGTCCACAAAGGCAGCAGCGCGGTCCAGAGCGAGCCGCACACTGGCTTACGCCGGTCTTCCCAGAGGATGCGCGCTTCGGGCGTGGTTTGCTGCTGCAACAGGGCCAGCAAGCTCTGTCGCTCGGGGTCGAGCCCGACCGTCAAGGGGGCGGTGCCGTCGAGCCGTGCCGTCAAGGTCGTCAGGTCGGCGCGCAGCAACCAACCGCCGAGAGCCAGCACGACTATCAGGAGTAGCGCTGCACGGCCGACGCCGCCGATCCAGTGGGCCAGTCGGTTGCCGAGGCATTGCCAGGCGTGAACCGCTGGTAGCACGGCGAAGAACAGCGCGGGCATTAGCAACTGGGGCGCGCCGACTCGGCCCAGCGGTTCCCAGGCGGTGCCGGCCAACGCCAGCACCAGCAGGCCGCCCATGCCGAGCGCGAACAGGCGGGCCCTGACCCGTTCGCGGCAGTGCGCGAAGATGACCACCCCCATGCCGCCGCTGACGATCAGCAGTACCGTCAACGCGCGATCGGCCGAACCGCCCCACAGCGAGCACGACCAGAACGCCTCGATGGTGCGATGTACCAGCAGCCGCTCGCCGCTCGGCAAGGGCACGCGCAGCCACCAGTATTCGACCCAGTCGATCAACCAGAAAGCGTTGAGCGTCAGCCCGCCCACCAGCCCGACCAGCAGCGCCAGGTGCCAGCCCAAGCCGTGCCGCACGCCGACGCTGTGATAGTAGACCAGCAGCAAGGGTACGAGCAACAGCGTGAACAACAGCGGCTGGGCGAACCAGCCAACGCAACCACTCAGCAGCAGGCCGAACCAGGCGGCCAGGTTGGGCAGCCTGTGGAACCAGAGCAGCAAACCGACGTGTACCAGCGCGGAAAAGACGCACAGCAGCAGGTCGAGGTCACCCGCATGGAGCAACTTCTGGCAGGGGTCACCCCACCAGATCAGCATGCCGAGCGCGCCGGCCAGGCAGGCCGCTCCGGGACCCAGGCCGGCGCCACGGGCCGACAGCACCAGGAGCAACGGCACCAGGCAACACACGACCGCCAGGCCGAGCTTGTAGGCGCGCGGGGAATAACCGCCGCCGGCCAGACCGAGAAATAGCTCGGCGGGGCGGCTGCCGCCATCGAAGACTGGGGTTTTGGGATAGCCCGCCTGAAAGTGGGGGTCATAACACGACAGCCCACCGCGCTGCCAAAAGCCCGCCGCGCCGAGGAAGCCGTGGTATAGATGCAACGGATGGCGGCCGGATAGCACCGGTTGGTCGTCGAGCAAGCGCTGCCAGGGCTGGTTCGGGCCGAAGAGTTGCAAGGTCATCCAGCCTTGCCAACCTACCAGAATTGCCAACACAAGCAGCCACCACGGCTGACGGCGAAAGCTGGGTGGGAGTTCCGCAACAGGCGTGTGCATTTGGGGTTCCATCGGGCGCGGATACTAGCCAGTCACGAGCTTGCGGACAAGGCCGCTGACGGCAGCCGTTGACAGTAGTACCCCCCCTGTTAGAATGGCGCAGGACGAGAAATTCCACGCTGAGACGAGCCGCGGAGCCGCACCGATGAAGTGCCAGAAGTGTACGAAGGCGGCCACCTTGCATATCACCGAAGTGCTTGGGGACGACCAGTACGACGAACTGCATCTGTGCGAGGAATGCGCTCAGAAGTACCTGTACGAACCCCAGCAAAAGAGCGGGGGCGGCAAGAGCGGCGAGGCCGTGGCGAGCGACGAGGGCGACGAGACCGCGGTCAGCCAGCGCGAATGCCCGGTTTGCGGCGTCAAGTTCGTCGAATTCCGCAACTCCGGCCGACTCGGCTGCCCCAACGACTATCAGGAGTTTCGAGAAGAGTTATTGCCGTTGCTGGAGAGCATTCATGGCGATACGCGCCATGCCGGCAAGACTCCGCGCCGCTTGCCGCAAACCAAGCAAACGCAGGCCGAGTTGAACCAACTCCGCAAGCAACTGCACCAGGCCGTGACCAAGGAGGCCTACGAGGAAGCGGCCCGCATCCGCGACCGCATCCGCCAGCTGGAAGAGAACTGAGACGGGGCACGCCGGTCCAGACCCAATGCCCTCTCCCCTGGCGGGAGAGGGGTAGGGGTGAGGGGGAATGATGGCGGGCATGCCGCTGGAACGCCCCTCACCCCTACCCCTCTCCCGCCAGGGGAGAGGGAAGTTCAGGGCGGCGGAGAGGAGTCCGGCATGAAGTGCCAGTATTGTTCCAACCCGGCCACCGTCCACCTGACCGATCTGGTCAAGAAGCAGAAGAAAGAACTGCATCTGTGCCAGGCTTGCGCCGAACAACAGCAGTTACTGAAAAAGAACGAACTCAACTTGCAGACCATCGTCCAGGTGCTGCTGGGGCAGCATGTCGGGCCATTGCCGGACGAGTTGGCGCGATTGACATGCCCGCGCTGCGGGATAAAGTTCATGGAGTTTCGCGAGCAGGGCCGGCTCGGCTGCCCGCACGATTACGAAGTCTTTCGCGCTGGACTGGAACCGCTGCTCGCCAAGATTCATCGCGCTGGTCGGCACGTCGGCAAGACGCCGCGCCTGCAACCGCCGGCCGAACAAGTATCCGAACTGTTGCAACTGAGAAGCCAGCTGCGGGCAGCGGTCGAGGCCGAAGCCTACGAGGAGGCCGCCCGCCTGCGCGACTTGATCCGACGGAAGGAAAGCTGCGGATGAACCTGGAAAACCTGACCCGTACTAGCGGCGAATGGCTGCGCGGCACGGGGCCGGAGTCTGACATCGTCATCTCCAGCCGCATCCGCCTGGCGCGCAACCTGGCTGCGTTCCCCTTCAGCAACCGGGCTTCGGCCCACCAGAAGGCTGAGATCGAAACCCTGCTGCGCGAACGCATCGCCAAGCTCGAACTCGACGCGCCGCTGGAGTACATCAACGTTCCCGGCCTGTCGCAGCTCGACCGTCTTTTCCTCGTCGAACGGCACCTGATCAGTCGGGAACTGGCGAGCGGCGACGGGCCGCGCGGCGTGGCGCTGTTGCCCCTCGAAACCGTCAGCCTGATGGTCAACGAGGAGGATCACCTGCGCTTGCAAGTGATGCGCAGCGGCTTCGCCCTGGACGAAGCCTGGCAGGACGTGGACCGGGTGGACGATGCACTCGAACAGAAGGTCAACTACGCCTTCAGCGAGGAGTTCGGCTACCTGACCGCCTGCCCGACCAACGTCGGCACCGGTATGCGGGCCAGCGTGATGCTGCATCTACCGGCCCTGGTGTTGGCCAAGCAAATCGACAAGGTCTTCCGCGCCTTGCAGAAGCTGAACCTGGCGGTACGCGGCCTGTACGGCGAGGGCAGCCGGGCTTCGGGCGACTTCTATCAAATCTCGAATCAGGTCACGCTCGGCAAGAGCGAGCCGGCCATCCTTAACGATATCCGTCAGGTGATCCCGCAGATCATCACCTACGAACGCCAGGCGCGCAGCACGCTGCTGAAGGAGAGCAAGCAGTCGTTGCAGGACCGCGTCGCCCGCGCTTTCGGCACGCTGCGTTCCGCCACCATGATGACGTCCGAGGAAACGATGGACCTGCTGTCCAGCGTGCGCCTGGGCATTAACCTGGGCCTGCTCGAAGACATCTCGATGCCGACCGTCAACGAGCTATTCATTCACACCCAGCCGGCGCATTTGCAAAAACTGATGGGCGCGACCCTGGACGGTGAGGAACGCAACGCCGCCCGCGCCCGCTACCTCCGCAGCCGGTTGCGCGAACCCAACCCCAATTAAACCGCTCGCGAACCGAACCGCTCGCGGTTTAGTAAGCTAAGCCGCAACCGTCTTACGCCAGCCCAGCAGCAGGATGTAGAGGGCGAATAGCAGCCCCACGCCCCCCGCGACCGCTAGCTTGAGCCCCGCGCCCAAGAACCAGTCCGGGGCGCGCGCCACACCTGCTTCCAGCAGGGCGGCAATGGCCATCAAGGGAATGCACCCCGCTACCAGGAACAGCCCGCGCTTGCCGGCCCGGACGAACTCCTCCATGCGCGGCCAGGGCCGGGCACGGATCATGGCATCCGCGAGGATGAAGCCCGCGCCGCCAGCGATCAAGCACGCCGGGATTTCCAGCACGCCATGCGGCAGGATGCCGGTCGCATAGGCGGTGAACTGCCCCGCCGCCAGGAACATCGCCGCGCCTTCGCCCATCATCAGGCCCGTGGTCCACATCAGCCAGGCAGTGCCGATGCCATAGGTCGCCCCCAGCGCGAAGGCCAGCAAGCAAACGCGCGCGTTGTTCTGGAACAGGAACGCGGAGAACATTTGCAATTCACCCGTGGTTTGCAGCCGTTGTTCCTCCTCCCCCTCGTCGGTGGGTTCGATCATGGGGAAATCGCGTGGCCGTAAGAACTCGCTGCCCACGGGATCGAAGTAGCAGACCAGGAAACTGAAGACGGCACCCGCCGCGCAGATGGCAGTCGCTAGCAAGATCGGGCCGGCGCAGCGGCGCAGCACTGCTGGGTACTCACCGAAAAAGTAGCGCAGCAGACGCCGCCAATCGGTGCGTTCCCGGCCGTAGATGGCCAGGTAGCTGCGTGCCACCAGGTCGTTGAGGTACTTGACCGTGGCATCGCCGCGCACCAATGTCTGGGCCTGGTTCAAGTCCGAAGCGGTGCCACGATAGAGCTGGCCGAATCGAATCGCTTGTTCGTCCGCCAGGGATTCCAGCCCGCTGCCCTCGACGCGCTGGAGGATGGTTTCCAGTTCGCGCCAGAGCGGGCGACGCTTTTCCAGGAAGGTGGTCAGGTCCATGTCACACTCCTGCCCCTCGCCCCTGGCGGGAGAGGGGCCAAAGTCAAGTCCGCACGCCTGTCTTGATGGCCAGGTAGCGATTGACCGCGTCGACCGTCAAGCGTTCCGGCACGGTATCGAGCACCATGACGCCTTGCCGTTCCAGGCCGCGCAGCATCTCCGACCGTCCGTGCAGCAGGTCGCGGGCGACGAGCACATCGTACAGTTCGTTCGGGGACTCTGGCGTGCGCGCGGCCAACTCCTGCAAGGGCACGTCGGCCACGGCGAGCGTCAACGGCAAATGAAATTGCCGCAGCAGGCGGACCGCATCGCGGAACTCCGATGACACCACGGAATCGAGTAGATCGGTGAAGACCATCGTCAGGGCGCGCTTGGGGTGCTCGCCGATCAGATACTCGAAGGCTTCGCGATAGTTCACGTAGCACAGTTCGGGCTTCACGCTGTACAGCGCTTGCAGGAAATGGGCGTGCTGGGCGCGGCCCTTGGCGGGCGGTAAGTAGCGATGGACCGTGTGTGAGAAGATCAGCAAGCCGAGGTTGTCCTGAAACGCCTGGCTGACGTGACTGAGCATCAGCA
>JAEUIF010000482.1 GCA_016795185.1 Planctomycetia bacterium
CACGGGCACTTCCACCCCTCACCCCCAACCCCTCTCCCGCAAGGGGCGAGGGGAGAAACATGATGGGACAGACTCTAAGCCAGCCGCTTGCGGACCTTCAACGTACTGACCACCAGCACGGCCAGGGCCATGCCCCAGAGCACCGCGCCGTGCAGCCAGAGTTCGCGAAAACCCGCGCCGCGCAGGATCACGCCGCGCGCCGCGTCGATCAACCAGGTCGCCGGCACGAACTGCGCGACCCAGCCGAAGAACACGGGCATCGAATCGATGGGAAAGACGTAACCCGACAGAAACACCGAGGGCAGCACCGTGCCCATCATCATCTGGCTGGCGGCTTCCTTGGTGTCCGCCCGCGTCGAGATCAGCAGGCCCAGGCCGAGCATGGCCAGGATGAACGGCAGCGCCAGCAGGAGCAGCGTGGCGAAAAAGCCGTGGATCGGCACCTGGAAGACCACGCGCATCAGGAACGCGATGAAGCAGAATTCCAGCGTCGTCAGCGCCAGGTAGGGCAGCATCTTGCCGATAATCAGCTCGCCGCGGCGCACCGGCGTCATGAACAGTTGCTCCAGGGTGCCGCTCTCCTTCTCGCGGACGATGGCGTTGGCCGAGAGCATGGTGGCCATCATCTGGCACATGATGACCATCAGGCCCGGAATGAAGAAGTTCGCCGAGCGGGTGTCCGGGTTGAACAGCACGCGCGGCCGGGCTTCCACGGGGAGCGGCTGTCCGCCCAGCGCTCGTTCGAGCGATTCGCGCAGCGCAATGGCATTGCCGACGTTGACCGCCTCGGCGGCAATGTTCGATGTAGTGCCGTCCACAACGATGAGCACCTGGGCGGTTTGACCGGCTTCCAGCCGCTGCGAGTAGTCGCGCGGCACGATGATGCCAACGCGCGCCGTCCCCGCCACCAGGGCCTGGCTCAACTCCTCGTCGGAGAAGGCGCGGGCCACGATGAGGAAGTCGTCGGAGTTTTCAAACTTTTGCAGCAGCGACCGGCTTTCCTGGGTGCCCGCGTGGTCCAGCACAATGGTCTTGACGTTGCGGACGTTGGTGTCGATGGCGTAGCCGAGCAGGAACAACTCCATGAGCGGCACGAACAGCGTCATGAAGAGCGTCTGCGGGTCGCGCAGGATGTGGATCAGTTCCTTGCGGGCCACGGATAGCAGGCGCTGCCAGCTCGAAGCGTTCATGGCGAAGTTCCCTTCTCCTATGGCGGGGATAAACCCCGCCGCTCCTTATGCGAACCGCGAAGGTTTGGGTGGCACGTCCCTCGGTACTCCGAGGGCGTGCAGCAACCCGAAGCGATTTCATCGCCGACGGATGGCGCGTCGCTCGCACGCCCTCGGAGTACCGAGGGACGTGCCACCCTTCGCTTTCAGCGATTGGCCTCTCGTTCCGACATCGACCGGGCCAGCGTGACGAAGACATCCTCGAGGTTGGCCTCGGCGGGCCGCACGCTGACGCCCGCTCGATCCAGGGTTTCCAGCGCGAACGAGTCATCGACCAGTGCATGAATCGCCTGACCAAAGATGGTCGCTTCGCGCACCCCGGGCTGCCGACGCAGCTGAGCCATCAGAGCGGCGGCATCGGGTCCGACGATTTCGAGACGCCGCGTGCCCGTCGGCGTCACCTCGGGCAGCTGCTTCAGTTCGGTCGGCGTGCCGACCGCCAGCAGCCGCGACAGGTAGAGGTAGCCCACGCGATTGCAGCGTTCGGCCTCGTCCATGTAGTGCGTGGTCACGACCAGCGTGATGCCGTCGGCCGCCAGGTGGAACAGCAGGTCCCAGAGTTCGCGGCGGGCGACCGGGTCCACGCCGGCGGTCGGTTCGTCGAGGAAGACCAGGCGCGGCCGGTGCAGCAGCGCGCACACCAGGGCCAGTCGCTGCTTCCAGCCGCCCGACAGCCGGCCGGCGCGGCGGTCGAGGTAGGGCCGCAGTCCGGTCAGTTCGACCAGTTCCGCCTGTCGTAGCTCGGCTTGCTTCGCCGATAGCCCGTAGATGCCCGAGTAAAAGTCCATGTTCTCCTGGACGGTCAGATCGACGTAGAGCGAGAACTTTTGCGACATGTAGCCGATGCTGGCCCGCACCTCTTCCGCGTGGCGCGCCACATCGCGGCCCAGCACCGCGGCGGAGCCGCTGGCCAGAGGCAACAGCCCGCAGACCGCACGGATCAACGTCGTCTTCCCCGAACCGTTGGGGCCGAGCAGGCCGAAGACCTCGCCGGGCGCGATGCTCAGGTTCACCCGGTCCACCGCCGTGAAGCTGCCGAAACGGATCGTCGCCTCGCGGATGTCAATGACCGGTTCCGCCGGTCGGGCGCGGACTCCGAGCGGGGCCGCCAGCGCGGCGGGCCGGATGGTGATGCTGCTCATGGAAGGGGTTCCTTGCTAAACCGCAAGCGGTTTTCAGTGGACCGGGACGTAAACAGTGGCCGCCATCCCCGACTTGAAGACCCCCTGCGGGTCAGCGACGCGCACCTTGATGCCGAACACCTGATGGCGGCGTTCATCCACGCTCTGCACGTTGCGGGGTGTGAACTCGCTGACCGCCGCGATGTGCGCGATCACACCTTGAAAACGCTTCTGCGGGTACGCATCGACTGTCAACTCGACAGCCTGGTTCAGCCGAATTTTGCCCAGGTCCACTTCCGAGACATACGCCTTGACCCACAGGTCGTCGGCCCGCAGCACGCGGGCGACGGGCTGATTCGGCGCGACCACGTCGCCAGGCCGCACCGGCAGCACTTCGACGACGGCCGGTTCGGGCGCGACCACGACCAGTTCCTTCAGGTTGGCGTCCAGTTCACGCAGCTTGCCTTGCAGCTCCGCGACGCGCGCTTCGGCTTCCCGAATGTCCTCGGAACGGCTGCCCGCTTCGAGCAGCTGGTAGTTCGCTCGCATCCGGGCGGCTTCCGCCGCGAACTCAGCGATGTCCTCCACCCGGCTGCCGGCTTGCAAGAGCTTCAGGCGGGCCTGCGTGGCTTGCACCTGGCCCTGCAAGCGGCGCTGGTTGGCGTTGGCCAGGTCCAGCTGGGCCTTGGAAGTTGAATGCGGATACAGCGACTTCTCGCGTTCCAGCTCTTGCTGGGCGCGGACCAGTTCGGCGGTCCACATATCCAGTTCGTGCTTGGCCTGCTCAATTTCCTCGACGCGGAAGCCCGCCTTCAGCCGTTGCACGCGCGCTTCGGCGGCTTGCAGGGCAGCCTGCGCGGACTCCCGTTCCTCGGAGCGCGCCCCGTTACGAACTTTTTCCAGGAGCGCTTCTGCCGCGTAGAGCTTGGCGACGGTCTGCTCGCGCTGGGCTTCCAGTTCGGGCATCTCCAGCCGGACCAGCACCTGGCCCGGTTGGACCAGGTCGCCTTCGCGCACTCCCACTTGCTTGATGCGCCCGCCCATGCGCGAACTCAGGCGGACTTCCTGCGTCTCCACGGTGCCCGGCAGCTGGAGCGGCCGGTCACCGGTATTCCAGGCCCAGTAGAAGCCGCTGGCTGCCAGAGTGCTCAGGACCAGGGCCAGGGCCGCCAGTTTGATTTTCCCGTTCATCGTCCCTTCTCCGTGTTGCCGGGGTTCGCCCGCCGGGCTTCGCTTGTTCATTGCATTGCCAACGATCAGTTGAATAAGTCTTGGGTGGCACGTCCCTCGGTACTCCGAGGGCGTGATGGCGCGACTTGCACGCCCTCGGAGTACCGAGGGACGTGCCACCCAGTCTGCCCGCGTTCGCTGCCCACTTTGCCTAGCGGCGTGAGCGGGCGTTTCGGACAGCTTTCGAGGAGAAATTCCTGAAAACGAACAGATTGGTGCGGCAAACGACGTGCGTGGACGAGGTTGCGCTGTGGAGCTAAAATGCCCCGCACGCGGAACCCCGAGGCGAGTACGACGGTATGAACGATGACCCCAGCATCCAGCTGCAAGCACTGCTCGACCGGATGCGGGCGGGAGACGAGGCCGCACGTCGGCAACTGCTCGAACGGGCCTGTAACCGGCTGCGGCGGTTGGCGGGCAAGATGCTGACCGGTTCCTTTCCCGCCGTCGCTCAGCGCCACGAACTGGACAGCGTGGTCCACGAAACCTGGCTGCGGTTGCTGCAAGCCCTGGAAAACACCGACCCGCCCACGGTGGCCGACTTCTTTCGGCTGGCGGCTCACAAGATTCGCCAGGTGCTGCTCGACATGGCCGACCGCCAGCGCCGCCAGGACGGCCGCGAGGTGCAGCAAGCGCTCGGTGAGTCATCGCGGGACAGCACGGTCCCCGAAGCGGGCCAGTACACGCACAACCCGGCGCGCCTGGCGGCTTGGACCGAGTTTCACCAGAAGGTGGCGACCTTGACCGACAATGAACGCGCCGTCTTTGAACTGCACTACTACACCGAACTACCGCAGGCGGAAATTGCGTCGCTCCTCGGTTTGCCCCCGCGCCAGGTGAGCCGGCTGTGGATCGCTGCCACGGATAAACTCGCCGAGGGGCTACAGGACGCGGCTGGACTGTTCTGAGCGTTTCAGGCGAGCGGCGGGCGTGAGCCCGCTGTTTGAAGCATCAGTTGCCGGCGGTACAAACAGCCGGCTCACGCCCGCCGCTCGCCTGGCTGGCAAGCCGCCGATACCACCATGACCGACGAAGACCACATCCTCGACCTGCTGGCGGAATGGGACGAACAGCGCCGCCAGGGCCAAGCGCTGACGCCGGAGCAACTCGTGCCGGACGATGTCGCCGTGCAGCAGGTCTTGCGGGAACGCATCGCCAAGCGACAGCGGCTCAGCCCCTTTCTCGATCCGCCCACCTTGGGCGTGAACGACACGGCATTGCAGCCGGCAGCGCTACCACAATTGCCCGATTACGAGATACTGGAAGTGCTGGGCCGCGGCGGCATGGGCGTGGTCTACAAGGCGCGGCAGAAACGCCTGGACCGCCTGACGGCACTGAAGATGATCCTGGCCGGGCCAGACGCCATCGGTGAAGAGAAAGCCCGCTTCCGCACCGAGGCCGAAGCCGTGGCCCGGCTGCATCATCCGAATATCGTGCAGATCTACGAGGTCGGCGAGCAGGACGGGCGGCCCTACCTGGCGCTCGAATACGTCGGCGGCGGCAGCCTGGCACAGCAACTGCACGGCGAACCGATGGCCCCCCGGCGCGCCGCGCAACTGGTCCTGACGCTGGCGCAAGCGGTGCAGCATGCCCACGAGCATGGCGTCATTCACCGCGACTTGAAACCGGCCAACATCCTGCTGACCACGGAAGGCACACCGAAGATCGCCGACTTCGGCCTGGCCAAGCGGCTCGACCTCGACCTGGGCCATACGCAAACCGGCGCGGTGCTCGGTTCGCCCAGCTATATGTCGCCAGAACAAGCGGCCGGCAAAACGCGCCAGCTTGGCCCGGCCACCGATATTTACGCGCTCGGCGTCGTTCTCTACGAACTGCTCACGGGCAAGCCGCCCTTTCGGGGCAACACCCTGCTGGAAACGCTGGAACAAGTGCGGCACCACGATCCCGCGCCGCTGACGCAATTGCTGCCCGCCCTGCCGCGCGACCTGGAAACCATCTGTCTGAAGTGCCTGGAGAAAGAGCCCGAACATCGCTACTCCTCGGCGGCGGCCCTGGCCCACGACCTGCAAGCGTTTCTGGCGGACGAATCGATCAGCGCCCGCACCGCCACGACCTACGAGCACCTGCGCCGCACCCTCTACCACAAGGGCCTCGACGCCAACTGGCGCGCCTGGAGCACCATCACCCTGACGCTGAGCCCGGTGCCCTTCCTGGTGCATCTGACCGTGTTCGCCCTGTTTCACGACGAACCGGAGTATCCGTTCGCCGTCATGGGAGCGACCATCGCCACCATTCTGCTGCTCATCAGCATCGTGCTCAGCAGCAACCGAGCGTCGATGCAGCGCGTCCCCGCGCGTGAACGACGGCACGTTTACACCATCTGGATCAGTCAGATCTGCGCGTTTCTGCTCGTGCCCACGGTGTTGCTGCTCGTGTTGCCGTGGCGCAAAGACCCAGAACTATTGCTGGTCGTCTATCCGCTGTGGATCATCGTGACCGCCGTCACCCTGTTCGGGCTCGCCAGCAATCTCGGGCTGCTCTACATTCCGGCGACCATCTTCATGGTGACTTCGGTGTTGATGGCGCTGAAGCCGTCGGTCGCCCCGTTGATCGCGGGGGCGCTGGCCAGCGGCAACCTACTGTTCGAGAGCTTCAACCTGAGCCGCTTACGCGACGACGACGGCCACCGCTGAATGGGCGACTGCGCGGTGTTTCAATCGCCGCCAGTCCGTGCGTCGCTAGTGCGGACGCAAGAGACATCTTGCTCAAGCGGTGGCTTGGGTGCCATGCCCACGGCTTGGCATGGGCATGGGA
>JAEUIF010000369.1 GCA_016795185.1 Planctomycetia bacterium
ACACGCAATCATGGCTTCCACCTCCGAACCGCACAATCCGTTCTACCTGCTCTTGCTGCTGGTCAGCCTGCTGTTCGTCATCACGGTGCTGGCGGTCGGCCTGGTGCCGGTGCTCGAAAAGAAGGCGGCCGAGGTCGGTGAAGCGCCGCCGCCTTCGGAGTTTCGCGAGTACCTGCGCCGCGACGGCTGGCAGCTGGTGCTCTGGCAGGTGGGGGCGATGATTATCCTCAGCGCCCTGAGCATGGGCTTGGACCGACTACGGCGCTTGCAAAACGAGCGCGCCGCGGGCACAATTCCACCGTCGGATTCCAATCCACCACCTGTTTAGCCGCGAGCCGAAGGCGAGCGCTCGGAGTCCCCCATGCCGTCCGTCGCACAGCGCGCCGAGGAACTCTGCAAACTCCTCAATTACCACAATTACAAGTACTACGTCGAAGCCAAGCCGGAGATTTCCGACCGCGAGTTCGACCGGCTGCTCGACGAATTGAAGGACATCGAAAAGAAGCACCCGGAGTTGCAAGCGCCGGACAGTCCGACCCTGCGCGTCGGCGGGCAGCCCATCGACGGCTTCAGCACCGTAACGCATCGCGTGCCGCTGCTCTCCATCGACAACACCTATAGCGCCGACGAGTTGAAGGAGTTCGACAAGCGCGTCCGCAAGGGCCTCGGCGGCGAGAAGGTGACTTACGTCGTCGAACTGAAGATCGACGGTGTGGCGATCTCGCTCAGCTACGACAAGGGCAAGTTTGCGCTGGGTGCCACGCGCGGCGACGGTGAGAAGGGCGACGACGTGACGGCCAACCTCAAGACCGTCCGCGACCTGCCGTTGCGTCTGCAAGGCGACCAGCCGCCCGCGCTCTTCGAGGTCCGCGGCGAAATCTACATGACCCGCGAAGACCTGGTGCGCGTCAACGAGGAGCAGAAAAAGAAGGGCCGGGAACCCTACGCCAACCCGCGCAACCTGGCCGCCGGTTCGCTCAAGCTGCTCGACCCGAAACTTTGCGCCGAGCGCCGGCTGCGGCTGTTCACCTATGGCCTGGGTGCCGTGGAGGGGCTGGAGTTCAAGAGCCATCGCGCTTCGCTGGAGACGATGCGGAAGCTCGGCTTCCCGGTGAACCCCAATATCGAAGCATTCGACGACATCGACCAGGTGATGCAGTACGCTCTGAGCTGGGAGAAGAAGCTCGGCGATCTGCCTTACGAGACCGACGGCCTGGTGGTGAAGGTGGACGACCTCGACCAGCGCCGCCGGCTAGGCACGACCAGCAAATCGCCGCGCTGGGTGACGGCCTATAAGTTCGAGCAGGAGCAGGCGATCACCAAGCTCAAGGAAATCGAAATCTTCGTCGGCAAGAACGGTGTGCTGACGCCGCGGGCCAACCTGGAAACCGTGCAGCTGGCCGGCACCCGCGTCAGCCATGCCAGCTTGCACAACGCCGATTACATTCGCACCAAGGACATCCGCGTCGGCGATACCGTGGTGGTCATCAAGGCCGGCAAGATCATCCCCTACGTGCTGCGTTCCGAGCCCGGCTTGCGCAAGGGCGACGAAAAAAACTTTCGCTGGCCGACCACCTGTCCGGTGTGCGGTTCGCCGGTGAAGCCTGACGAAAAGAAAGTCTTCTACTACTGCACCGGCAAGAACTGCGTCGGCCGGGTCAAGAAGATCCTCGCGGGCTACGCCAAACGCGGCGCAATGGACATCGAGGGCCTCGGCGACGAGATGGTCGAACAGCTGGTCGATTCCGGCCTGGTGAAATCGGTGCCCGACCTGTACCGCCTGACGCTCGACCAGTTGCTGGAACTGGAACGCATCGGCAAGAAGTCCGGGCAGAACCTGCTCGACGGCATCGCCGCCAGCAAGGAGCGCGGCCTGGGCCGGCTGCTGGCGGGACTGGCCATTCCGCACGTCGGCGAGTCGGTGGCGGACGTGCTCGCCAAGGAGTTCGGTAGCATCGACGAACTCTTGAAGGCCGACGTGGACCGGCTGATGAAGACGGAAGGCGTGGGGCCGACGATGGCCAAGGACATTCACGCCTACTTCCAGGACGCCACATCGCGACAGCTGATCGAAGACCTCCGCGCCGCGGGCCTCAAGTTGACAGCCGAGGTAAAGGCGAAGCCCAAGGGCGGGGCGGACCTGGACGGCAAAACCTTTGTGGTCACGGGCACGCTGTTGAACTACGAGCGCGAGGAAATTGAAAGCCTGATCCGCGACCTGGGCGGCAAGGCATCCGGCAGCGTCTCGAAGAAGACCGATTACCTGGTCGCGGGCGACAAGGCCGGCAGCAAGCTCGACAAGGCCAAGGAACTCGGCGTCCAGGTGCTCACCGAGGCGGAGTTCGAGGCGCTGATCGGCAAGGCTGGCAAATCCACGAAACCGGCGGCCACGGCAGCACCCGCGAAGAGCGAACCCCCCACCAAGAAGAAGCAGCAGGGCACGCTGTTTTAGACGGCGTTCGAGTATTTTGCGATCAGCCGGGAGGGTCTGCACAGCGGACCCTGCGAAATTTCAGTAGGGTCCGCTGTGCGAACCGTGGCGTCCTGTGCTACACCCGTTGGCAAAGTACTCTTGCCCGACGCGCAAGCGAGGGAACTCCGCTCCGGCGCTCGCGCGTCGGGCTAACTTTTGTTTTCCCCAACCAGCCGATTGACGAAGCGGCGCGCGCCGGCGACAATGCCTCCGTCTTACCCCAGTCCAATCAACACGGAGACTTTTCATGGCAACCGACCCGTCGCCGGTGCAGCCTCAGCCTGCGCCGCCCGATTCTCCTCCCGCTTCGCAAGATGAGAACGTGCCCGTCATTGAATCCAACGCCGACGAACGGCAGCTGGGGATGATGGCGCACCTGGCCGGCATCCTGCCCTTCGGCGGCTTCCTGGCGCCGTTGGGTCTCTGGGCCGCCAAGATGGGCCAATCGGCTTTCGTCGAGGACCAGGCCAAGGAATCGCTGAACTTCCAGATCAACGTGACCATGATTACGGTGCTGGCGGCGATCACCTGCGCGTTCTATGTCGGCATCGTGCTATTCCCCGCCGTCGTGCTGGCCAATGCCTTCTTCTGCTACCAGGGCGGCATGGCCGCGAAGGAAGGCAAGGTTTACCGCTATCCGTACACCGTCCGCTACATCACCTGAGAGGGCCAGCCATGGCGACAGGCGATTACGGCGGCCAGGAAGTGGGACCGCTCAAGGATGTAGACAAGCAGATGGCCCAGATGTGCCACATGTCGGCGCTGATCGGCGTGGTGGCAGTCGGCACGGCCATGCCGCTGGGGCCGCTGCTCATCTGGCTGACGAAGCGCCAGCAGAGCCAGTTCGTCGATTTTCACGGCAAGGAAGCGCTGAACTTTCAGCTGACCTGGTGGCTGCCGACGCTGCTGTCGATGCTGCTCGGCTTCATCGACGGCTGGTTCCTGCTGCTACCGTTGCTGCTGGTGGTGTTCACGGGCGTCATGGCCGTGCTGGCCGGCTTCAAGGCGGCGGAAGGCCAGGTATACCAGTATCCCGCCACGATCCGGCTCGTGTCCTGACCTCGCCGGGCGAAGGAGATTGCCGACATGTCCACCGATCCGAACCCGAGTCCCGCGCCGGCGGGCCCGCCGCCCGCCATCGAGTCCACCACGGAAGAGCGCCAGCTGGCAATGCTTGCTCACATCGGCGGCATTCCCACGAGCTTCATTGCGCCGCTGGTCATCTACCTGATGAAAAAGGACCAGTCGCCGTTCCTCGCCGATCAGGCGAAGGAAGCGCTCAACTTTCAGCTGAATCTCCTGGTCATCTTGATCGTGGGCATTCCGCTGATGTTCGTGGTCATCGGCATCCCGATCGTGCTGGCCGCCGCCGTGGGGAATGTGGTCCTCAGTATCATGGCCGCGATGCAGGCGAACGAGGGCAAGGTGTTTCGGCACCGCTACCTCGTGCGCGTCATTCAGTAGGCCAGAAACAGCGTGCGTGCGCGAGCGGTTGTGTGGACCTGTCAAGCTGTCAAGCTTGATTTGCTTTTTTCCCCTTGTTTGCCGTCGTGCCCCGTTTTACAATAGTGGTTTCATCACTTTTTCGGGAAGTTCGTTGGAGCATTCGGCCATGAAGGTGCGAGCCAGCGTGAAACGTATTTGCGAAAACTGCAAAGTCGTGCGGCGGCACGGGCGGTTGTTCGTTATTTGCAACAACCCGCGCCA
>JAEUIF010000554.1 GCA_016795185.1 Planctomycetia bacterium
TGCCCCTCTCCCGCCGGGGGAGAGGGGTTGTTGGTGCGTGCTGGAGAGAATACTGCCCGGACAGTCGGCGGCCAAGCAGTAAAATGGAATCGCTGCCGCGGGTTGTGCGGGATTTTTCGGACTTGCCGATTGCATCCGCCCGGCCCGGCCACCAGAATTGGACGCCATGACAACACCACTGTACTTCGTCGGGCTGGACGTGGGCGGCACCACCATGAAAGCGGGGGTGGTCGATGACTGCGGGAAGCCCGTCGCCGAGCCCATCAGCCTGCCGACCGAGCCGGAACGCGGCCAGGACAAGGGCCTGGAACGGATGGACGAGACCATCCGGCTGGCCGTCTCCGAAGCCAAGCTGAAGCTGGAGCAGATCGCGGCCATCGGCGTGGCCACGCCCGGCACCATGGACATCGCCGGCGGCATCATCCTCGATCCACCCAACCTCAAGCCCTGGCGCAACGTCCACGTGCGCCGGCACATCGAGCGGACCTTCAAGCTGCCCACGGCGTTCCAGAACGACGCCAACGCCGCCGCCTACGGCGAATACTGGGTTGGCGCGGGCAAGGATGTCCAGAGCATGGTGCTCTTCACGCTGGGCACCGGCATTGGCGGCGGCATCATCATGGACGACCGCGTGCTGGAAGGGCAGCATAGCCACGGCGGCGAACTGGGTCACATGCGCATCGAGATGACCAACCCCCGGCTGTGCGGCTGCAACCGCCGGGGCTGCCTGGAGGCGTATGCCAGCGCGTCGTCGGTGGTGAAACGCACCTTCGAGGCCCTGGACGCCGACGGCGGCAAGTCCGCGCTGCACGGCATGTTCCGCTCCCACGGTGAGTTGACCGCCAAGGATGTGTTCATCGCGGCCGACAAGGGCGATGCGCTGGCCAAGCAGCTGGTGGACCAGACGGCGTACTACCTGGCCGTGGGCACCACCAACATGCTGCACAGCATCGACCCGGACATGGTCGCCTTCGCCGGCGGCATGACGGCGGCCGGCGAGTCCTTCATCGAACGCATCCGCCACTACGTCCGCGAACTGGCCTTCCCGGTGCCCGCCGAGCGCACGGAAATTCGCTATGCCCTGCTCGGCAGTCACGCGGGCTTCATCGGCGCGGCCGGTTGCGGCCGGCAGGTGTACCAGCGGAGCCTGGAAGGCAAGAAGGGTTGAGTACTCGCGGAATAAAGTACGTCGGGCTTTCCAGCCTGACACGCTAAAGTAGGTCAGGCTTTCCAGCCTGACACGCTAAAGTAGGTCAGGCTTTCCAGCCTGACACGCTCAAGTAGGTCAGGCTTTCCAGCCTGACACGCAGCGCCGGAATCTTGCGGCACTGGAACGGACACAGCCAAGCGAGAACGGCATGGTTCCGGTACTTCGTGTCAGGCTGGAAAGCCTGACCTACCTTCGGACGGCACCTGACCGGACAGGTATGCTGCTGGTGCGGACCTTGCCTGACCTAGCCGTCGTGCCGACAACCCCTGGCGCGCGAGCCGCTTCCCTTGCCGACCGCTTCCGGCCGGTCTAAAAAGTTTGTTGCACCCTTCGGGTGGACCGATATACTCATTGTCTCATTCTTTGGCAATGTGGCTGGAGTCCTGTTTTCTAGTGAAGGAAAGGGCGACTCACCATGAGTAGCGGGGTAGTGGAGCTGGACCTGATCGAGGAACTGAAGTTGCGGCGCTGGGCGCGCGAAAACTACGCCCCTCCGAGTTCACGCAGTTCCGATTGGCATCCAGTGGTCCACGAGGAGATGGGCAAGAGAGATCAGGAACAGGTCGAGCCGGACGCCATCACGGCGTAACCCACAACTTGCCAGGCGCGCAGGCGGCCGGCGTCGAGTCGAGGACTC
>JAEUIF010000564.1 GCA_016795185.1 Planctomycetia bacterium
CAACTCCCCAAGGATCACTTCAACCACTTCTCGAACCACTCCATGTACGCCTGCCGTTGTTCCGGCGAGACCGCATGGCCGACGCCCTTGGCGACCATGATCTTCAGCTTGTCGGGGCACTTCGCGGACTGGTAAGCTTCCTCGGCCGAGGCGAAGGCCAGCTGCGCGCCGCCCAGCGGGCAGTTGCCGTCGTTCTCGCCGTTGAGGATCAGCATGGGGCGGCCGGCGAAAAGCCGCAACATGCTCGGGCAGTCGTAGCGGTCGAGGATGCCGGGAATCACCTTGTTCCACAGCGCCTTGCACACCTTCTGATTGATTTCCGCTTCGCCGAGGTCTTTCGCGGCAGCCAGATGCGCTGCCTTGATGGTGTTGGCCCGGCCCTGCCATTTGTCGTTTTCCAGGCTCCAGCGGAAGCTTTGCACGCCGATGGCCGGCACCACGACCTTGACGCGCTCATCGACGGCGGCGGCCAGCCAGGTCTGGATGCCGCCCATGCTGAAGCCGATCATGCCCAACTTGTCGCCGTCCACGTCGGGCCGGGTTTGCAGGTAATCCACGGTGCGCCACAGGTCCCAGGCCGTGTCGTAGTAGAACGGATGCTCCATCGGTTCATCCGCCTTGGTCTTCCAGGCGCGGGTGATGGCATCCACGTAAGCGGTCGAACCTTTCGCGCCGCCGGAACGCTCGCCGTGGTAGCGGGCATCGATGGCCACGCCGATGAAGCCGCGCTTGGCGAAGTCGATCAGTAGGCCGCGCTGCCCTTCCTTGTTGCCGCCAGTGCCGTGCAACGCGATGATCGCCGGCAGTTTCTTCTCCACCTTTTCGGGCCGCACCACCAGGATCGGCACCCGTTCGATCGTGCCGTCCGGCTTCTTCTCGGACGCGATGGACAGCGTCTCGAAGACCAGGCCGTTTTCCGTCTTGGATTCCTTCGACTTGGGATCGAGCGGCACTTTCGGCCGGTCCAGCAGCTTGAGGAAGCCCGCCTTGACCTCGGCGGGCGGCGGGTAGGCCGGCAGCTTCTCCTGGGCGACGAGCACTGGTGCGAGGCAGAGCAGCAGGCAAGCAGGGACAATTTTGCGCAGGTCCATGATGCACCTGGAGGGAAAGTACGGTGGGACAGCCAGCGACAGGGTAACAGGGCGCGTTACGGATCGCCAGCACGTTCGTCCTGATGGCGCGGGACTTTTCGACCGGCCCTCGGTGCCGCTGTCAGGGTTTGATTCATAGCGGAGTAGTTCAGGCTTTCCAGCCTGACAGCCGCATAGCGGAGTAGTTCAGGCTTTCCAGCCTGACAGCCGCGCCGGTGACAGGCCGTTGACGCTGACGCACGACTCCAACGCGACAGTCAGGCTGGAAAGCCTGACCTACTTGAACGGTGCCGAATGTGTCGATTATGCTGACGGCGATATCCTCACAAATTCTTAATAATTGCTTGTAACGAATGGCTACTATCGGCTAAGTTGGTTTATCTCTCCTGATGCTTCAGCCACCATCAGCAGGTTTTCGGATCGCTACACGTCCCAAGCCACCCTGGGCGTGGTTGCGGTGCGCCTCGCGAAGCATTCCCGCCTGTTTTGCAAGGATCGAGTTGCGATGGACACGCCCCTTTTACTGCCACCCGCCCCGCCGACGGAGGTTTGCCGATGACCGAGGGAATCTTGACAGCCCCTGCTACGGATGCTGTGCGGTCGCCGGGGCTGGGCGCGAGCGATCTGGGCCGTGCCTTCGAGTTGAAATTCCGGTTATCGGCCGCTGAAGCCCAGGATGTCGAAGCGTGGGCGCGCGGGCAGCTGACGCCCGACCCGCACGGGCAAGACGGCCGCTATCGCGTCACCTCGGTGTACTGCGACACGCCTTACCTCGACGTGTTCCACCGCTCGCGCGGCTACCGGCGCAACAAGTTCCGCCTGCGCCGCTACGGCAGCAGCGAGCAGGTCTTCCTGGAACGCAAGACCCGTCGGGGCGACCGCGTGACCAAGCGGCGGATCGAAGTGCCGGCCCATCAGCTGAACGTGCTCAACGAAGCCGACCCGTCGCTGGACTGGGTGGGCTTCTGGTTCCTGCAACGGGTCCGGCAGCGCGATTTGCAACCGAATTGCCAGGTGGCGTACTGGCGGACGGCATTTTTCGGTATGGTGGATGGAATGCCGGTGCGGTTGACGCTCGACCGCGAACTGATCGGCACGCCGCTGAGTGGCTGGAACGTTCCGCATCTGGACGACGGCCAGGCCCTGCTGCCGGGCGGGGCGCTGCTGGAGATGAAGTTCCATATTCACATGCCGAAGCTGTTCCAGGATTTGCTGCCCCGGCTGCCGATTCAAGAAGCCCGCGTGTCGAAGTACCGCCGCTGCGTGGAGCTGTGCGGGTTGCAGGCGGCGACGCCGACCCTGGCCCTACCCACCGCCGCATCCGCCAACGTTGCCTTGCGCGAAGCGCGCGCCCAATGATGCTCGGAGAGACCGGAATGCCGGAATGGTTGCAGCAGGCCGCGAGTGGGGAAGGCCCCCTCCCGTGGACGGTGTTCCTGGCCCGCTTGTCCGTCGCGTTCGCCTACGGCTGGCTGGCGGCAGGCATTCACTACATCGCTTCAGGCCGCCCGCGCCGCCGCACCGACCGCGGGTTTCTGGCCACGCTGGTGCTGCTCTCCGTGCTCATCGCCCTGGTGACGCTGGTCATCGGCGATAACGTGGCTCGCGCCTTCAGTCTGGTCGGCTCGCTGGCCATCGTCCGCTTCCGCACGGTGGTCGAGGACACCCGCGATACCTCCTTCGTCATTTTCGCCGTGGTCATGGGGATGGCGGCCGGCACCGGCTACTGGTCCGGCCCGCTGATCTGCGCGCCGTTCGTGCTGGTGGTCGCCTGGGCCTTCCGCCCGAAGAGCAGCGAGGAGCAACCCGGCGGTGAGGGCCTGCTGGTGCTGCGCTGCGCGGCCGGCCGCCCCGCCGACAACAGCCTCGAAAAAGTGCTGGACCAGTACGTCGCCGCCCACCGCCTCACCGGACTGGCGACGGTGCGCGGCGGCAGCGCCCTCGAAGTCACCTACACCATCCGCATGCGTGGGGCCGATCAGACCTTCGGCCTGGTCGCCGACCTCAACCGCCTGGAAGGCGTGCAGGGCGTGGAGATCAAGGGGAATTGAACAACCGTACGCCCCTCTCCCGCCAGGGGAGAGGGAAGCAGAGAAGGCCCGCGTGGAGAGCCACGTCATGATCCGCAAGTTCACCGCCTGCTGGCTCCTGGCTCTGGTCGCCCTTGGTGCAGCTAGCACCGCGTTGGTGCCCGCGCAACAACTCAAGCCCGCCACAGCCGCCACGGCGTTTTTCAACAGCGGCAAGGTTCTCGAAATCTCCATCGAGCTGGGGCCGAAGGAACTCGACTCCCTGCGCCGTGAGCCGCGCAAGTACGTCAAAGGCACCCTCAAGGAAGGCGACAAGGTCTACACCGACGTCGGCATTCACGTCAAGGGCGCGGCCGGCAGTACCCGCTCCATCGACGACAAACCCGGCCTGACCCTGAACATGGACAAGTTCAACGACGGCCAGCGCTTTCACGGCATGGACAAATTGCATTTGTCCAACTCAGTGCAGGATCCCAGCTACGTTTCCGAATTGATCTGCGGCGAACTGTTCCGCGCCGCCGGGGTGCCGGCTTCGCGCGTCGGCCACGCCGTCGTGACCATCAACGGCAAGCGCCGCGGGCTGTACTACGTCAAGGAAGGCTACGACCGCGACTTCCTTGAGCGCCATTTCAAGAACTCTCACGGCAACTTCTACGACGGCGGTTTCCTGCGCGAGATCGACCAGCCCTTGCAGCTGCTTTCCAGCAAGAATGATGTAGCCAACCACGCCGACCTGAAAGCGCTGACCGCCGCCGCCCGCGAGCCCAATCCCGAGCAACGCTGGCAGAAGCTCGAGAAGGTGCTCGATATGGACAGGTTCATCAGCTACCTGGTCCTGGAGGTCATCACCTGGGACTGGGACGGCTACCCGATGAACCGCAACAACTATCGCATCTACCACGACCCGGAGCGCGACAAGCTGGTCTTCATCCCGTCGGGCATGGATCAGATGTTCGGCGACCCGAACGGGCCGATGTTCCCGAACTTCAACGGCTTCCTGGCCCGCGCCGTGCTGGAGACGCCCGCCGGCAAGGAGAAGTTCCGGGCGCGGATGGCCGAGATCATGAAGACCGTCTTCGACCCCGAAGCCTTGGTCGTGCGGCTGGAAGAACTGAAAGACCGCGTGCAGCCAGCCCTGACCGCCATCGATCCAGGAGCCGGCCGCGAGTATCACCACCAGATCAATCGCCTGGCCAACGCCATGCGGCAGCGGGCGAAGAAGATGGACGAGCACCTGGCAGCGCTGAACAGGAAGTAAAGTTCGTAGTTCCGCCTTCAGGCGGTGTTCGCCGAACACCGCCTGAAGGCGGAACTACGAACAGGACTTTGAGAAAACGAATGCTTGACCTCCCCTGGCAGGCGTGGGACAATACGGCTCCAACCTGACCTCCGCCCGCCTGCGAGGGAGCGACTTCATGCCTGCCATCACCCGCCGTGAGTTCATCCGTGACCTGGGTATCGGCGCTGCGGCGTTGCCGTTTGTGCTGAATTTGCCGAGTTTGGGGTTCGCCAACCAGACCCGCCGCAAGCAGCGGTTGGTGGTGATGTTCAGCCCGAACGGTGTGGTGCCGAACACCTTCTGGCCGGACGAGGAAGGCGAGAAGTTCACCCTCAAGGAAAGCCTGAAGCCCCTGGAAGAGTTCCAGAACCGCACGCTCGTCCTGAACGGCGTTTGCGATAAAGTCCGCGGCGACGGCGACAACCACATGCGCGGCATTGGTTGCTTGCTGACCGGCATTGAACTGCACCCCGGCAACATCCAGGGCGGCTCGCACACGCCGGCGGGTTGGGCCAGCGGCATTTCCATCGACCAGGAAATCAAGAACTACCTGCAAAAAGACACCGCGACCCGCACCCGCTTCGGTTCGCTGGAATTCGGCGTCATGGTGCCCGACCGTGCCGACACCTGGACGCGCATGGTCTATACCGCCGGCAACAAGCCGGTCACGCCGATCGACGATCCCTATCAGATGTTTGGCAAGCTCTACGGCCGGATGAAGGATCAGGAAGCCCTGGCCAGCGTGCTCGACAGCATCAAGGACGATCTGAAGAAGGTCGGCGCGGCGGTCAGCACCGAGGACCGCCGCTTGCTCGACGAGCACGCCACCTTCGTGCGCCAGATGGAAGAAGAGTTGAAGGCGACGAAGACGCAGGGTGTCGGCCATGCGGTTCCGGAGTTGGAACCCGGCGTGAAGGAAGAGAACGACAACATCCCGCGCATCAGCAAGATGCAGATCGAATTGATGGTCAACAGCTTCGCGGCCGACTTCGCGCGCATCGGCACCTTGCAGTACACCAATTCGGTCGGTGGAGCCAAGATGCGCTGGCTGGGCGTGCAGGAAGGGCACCACGAACTGTCGCACGAGCCGGACAGCAACGCCGCCGCCCAGGAAAAGCTGACCAAGATCAACCGCTGGTTCTGCGAGCAGCTGGCCTACCTGACCAAGCGGCTGGCCGAAACCCCGGAACCGGGCGGCCAGGGTTCGCTGCTCGACAACACGCTGATCGTCTGGACCAACGAACTGGGCAAGGGCAACTCGCACACGCTCGACAACACTCCGTTCGTGCTGGTCGGCAACGGCCTGGACTTCAAGATGGGCCGTTCGCTGAAGCTGCCCAAGGTGCCGCATAACCGCCTGCTGCTGTCGCTGGCCCACGGCTTCGGGCACCGCATCGACAAGTTCGGCAACCCGAACTTCACCAGCGGCGGCCCGGTGAGCCTTTCATAAGCAAACGAATCCCGAACAATCAAAAACGCCGGGAGGTCAACCTCCCGGCGTTTTCGCTTTGTCGTTCGCGATCCTGCGTTTCCCTGGCGATTTGCGGCTGTGGCCGGTTGAATCCTGTCGGCGGATCGAATACCCTCTACTCCTACCCGAACCGTCCTCCCATGCCGCACGAGGATACTCCGATGCGTTTGCACCTGCTGGGCCTGACGCTGTGCTGCGGGTTGCTCTGCCTGACCGCCCTGCATGCCGCCGACGATTACAAACTCGGCCCGGATTCGATGGAGCAGCCGAACGTCCCGAAAGGCAAGGTGCTGAAGCAGGAACCGTGGAAGAGCAAGGTCTTCGACGGCACCGTCCGCGACTGGTGGCTGTACGTGCCCGACCAGTACAAGGACTCGACGCCCGCGTGCGTCATGGTGTTCCAGGACGGCGGCAGCTACATGAACGACAAGGGGCAATTTCGGGTGCCCGTGGTCTTCGATAACCTGATTCACAAGCAAGAGATGCCCGTGACCATCGGCATCTTCCTCAACCCCGGCAACATTCCCGCCGCCGACGCCAACCAGAAGGGCCGCTCTAACCGCAGCTTCGAGTACGATACGCTGTCGGACCAGTACGCCCGCTTCCTGGAGAAAGAAATCCTGCCGGAAGTCGCCAAGACTTACAAGCTACGGACGGACGCGGGCAGCCGGGCCATCGGCGGCATCAGTTCCGGCGGCATCTGCGCCTTCACCGTGGCCTGGGAACGGCCGGACCTGTTCAGCAAGGTGCTGTCGCACGTCGGCAGCTTCACCAACATTCGCGGCGGCGACGTCTATCCCGGCATGATCCGCAAGACCGAGAAGAAGCCCATTCGGGTCTTCCTGCAAGACGGCTCCGGCGACCTCGACAACCTCCACGGCAACTGGCCGCTGGCGAATCAGCAGATGGCGGCGGCGCTGAAGTTCATGAAGTACGACTACCAGTTCGTCTACGGCGACGGCGGCCATAACGGCAAGCACGGCGGAGCAATCCTGCCGGAATCGCTGAAGTGGCTCTGGCGCGCCGAGAAGTAAGGAATGCCGGACGAGATTCCCGTAGGGTCCGCTGTGCGGACCACTCACCGCAAATCGTCAGTGGTTCAACGGTCCGCACAGCGGACCCTACAAGTTTGGCAAAGGTAAGTTCAACGCAGCCTGGGACCAGCCATG
>JAEUIF010000584.1 GCA_016795185.1 Planctomycetia bacterium
GGGCCTATGGGGGGGCGCGCTTGTTGGGCCCCCCCACCGGGGGGGCGGCCCCGCCACCCCCCCCCCACCCCTTTCCCCACCGGCTCTCAGCGACGCGACGCAACTTCGGCGAACACAGGAAAATACACGGCCTGGGGGGAAGGTGTCAAGGCGGCTGCGCGGAAGTCGGTTGAGTGTTGACTTGCCGCGCGGTCGGAGAAAAGTCATGAATAGCTGACAGCTATCAGCTAATAGCTGTCAGCTATTCAGGAAATCGATCCGCCGAACCACCCTGGGCGCTACCGAGCCTCCGCCGTGGCGCTCGCGACCGTAGCCGCCGGATCGCTGGTCAAGGGCCGGACCCACATGACATCGAAGCGGACGGCTCGTTCGCGGTCGTTGACGTTGATTTGATAGAACTGATGGCCGAAGACCTCGTAGCGCTGTGCAAGCGCGGCGCGCCAGGCCGGAATCAACTTGGCATAGTCGGCGTAGTCCACGACGGTGCACATCACCAGGCCGGTCGGGCCGGCGAGGCGCTCGGGCACCGCGGGCAGGCACGGATTGAGCGTACCCTGGTAGCGGGCGCGCAGGTATTCGTGTTCGCGCGGCGAGCAGGCGTAAGCGCGCCGGTCCTGCGTGACGCTGAGCAGCGGACCGGGCGCTCCGGCCGCGTGGTCGGTCCAGAACCAGCGCGCGAAGGCGGCCAGGTCGCGGGTGGTCGTGCTGTAGTTGGGCCTCGCCAGGTCTTTGAGCATCACGCCCAGACCGACGACCACCACCAGGCCGAGAGTCGTCAGGCCGCGGCGCAGCATGACCTGCGAGTCCGCGGCGCGCCAGCGGATCAGCGACGCCAGTCCCACCGCGATCGGCACCGTCACCAGCGGCGACAGATACAGCGCCAGCCGGGCATGCCCGCCCAGGGGATACTTGCGCAGCAAGGCGGCCAGCATGGCCAGGGCAAACACGCCGGCAAGCATGCGGAGGAACAGGAAATCGCCGCGCCGCCACATGGCCACGATGCCCACCCAGAACAGGATGGCGAACGGCAGACTGCCGCTGTTCTCGCCGCCAAATGGGTGAGCGAAGATTGAGCCGGTGGCGGTCCGGTAGAGCCAGCCCAGCAGCGCCAGGGGCGAGCGCCAGTTGGGCATCTGGTCGCCCCAGCAGTAGTCCATCGAGGTGAAATGCACCGCCATCTGCGGGCGCAGCACCAGGAAATAGACGGCGAGGAAACTCAGGCCCACGGTCGCGTTGTAGACGGCATACCAGCACCACCAGTGCCACGACCGCTGTCGCCAGACGACGGGCGCGAGCGCCAGGCTGATGCCGCCGGCCACGAACACCGCGCTCAGCGAGGAGAACTGCGCCAGGGGCGCCAGCGCGACCAAGGCCCAGGCGGCCCCCAGGCGCGCACGACCGGCTTCGAGCGCCAGCACGAGCAGCGCGGCCGCCACGCAGCATTCGGTGGCGTACTGCTTCATTTCCGAGGCATGGCGAATCTGATAGGTGGAAACCGCGAAGATGCTGATGGCCAGCAGCGTGGCCCAGCCGGTGGTCGCCACGCGGGCAATGCGCAACATCAGCAGTAGCGCCGCCAGCGAACTCAGAAACGCCGGCAGCCGGAGACTGTGCTCGTTGACGCCGAATAGCTCAATGGAGGTCTTGGCGGACCACAGGTAACCGACCGGAGCGACCTGGGTGCTGTCGAGCGGCTGCATCAGGCCGGCGTAGTCCCGTTCGACGATGTTGCTCACCAGGGCCGTTTCATCGCCCCAGGGCGCCCAGCCCGGCAGGTAGCGGGTGGCGCGGGCCATGAAACCCAGGGTCAGCAGGGCCAGCGCCAGCACCCAGAAGATGCGTCCAGGGGTGCACAGCGGCGCGAACAGATCGAGCGAGGCCGTTTCGCGAAGGTCCGCGTCGGCGATTTCGGGAGCGAGTGCCACGGGCCTCTC
>JAEUIF010000660.1 GCA_016795185.1 Planctomycetia bacterium
GGTCGAGATCGAGAAAGCCACCCTCGACCAGCCCGGCAAGATGCCCAGCTTCCGCGTGCCGGAATTCGCCCTGCACCCGACGCTGACCGCCAACCGCTTCGAGGACCGCCGGCACCTGCTCGGCGCGATCGAGAAGCAGCGCCGGCGCCTGCACATCAGCGCCGGCACGCAGGAGATGGATTCGCTCTACACCCGCGCCTGCGACCTGCTGACCTCGCCGAAGATCAAAGAAGGCTTCGAGATCGAGAACGAGAACGCCAACCTCCGCCAGCAATACGGGCAGAACGCCCTCGGCCAGTCGTGCCTGCTGGCCCGGCGGCTGGTCGAACGCGGCGCGCGGTTCGTGCAAGTCAACATGTCGCGCTGGGTCACCATGCCGGGCTACGGCTGGGATACGCACGACAAGGGCGACCAGGTCATGAAGACGCAGCTGCTGCCCAAGCTGAACGCGGCCGTCGGTTCGCTGATCGGCGATCTGCACGAACGCGGCATGCTCAAGGATACGCTGGTGGTAGCGATGGGCGAGTTCGGCCGCACGCCGCGCGTGAAGAAGGACGGCGGCCGGGACCACTGGGCGAACTGTTACTCGCTGCTGATGGCGGGCGGCGGGGTCCACGGCGGCCTGGTTCACGGCAAGTCCGACAAGAACGCGGCCTATCCCGCCAGCGACCCGGTCGAGGCCCGCGAGATTATCCTGACCATCCTGACGCTGCTCGGCGTGCCCACGTTCGTGACCGACAACCTCGGCCGCGCCGCGCCGCTCTTCGAGGGCGCGGGCCCGGTTGAACGCCTTTACAGCTAACCGCTCGCGGTTTAGCAAACCAACCCACCAGGGCGCGGCATTCCCCTTGCCGCGCCCTGTTCCTTTTGCCACCTTAGAGGATGGCCTTGCCCCCGCTCCCACCGACCCGAAAGGACGGCTGCCATCATGCTGCACTTCGAGGGCGATCAGGACTTCGCACAGCCGTTGCCGGTGGTCTGGTCCCGGTTGAGCGACCTGAAGTTCCTGGTCGGTTGCATCCCCGACGCCGAGGCCGTCGAGCATCCGTCGCCGCAGCTGGCGACCTGCAAGGTGCGGCCCGGCTTCACCTTCGTCCGCGGCACGCTGGGCGTCACGTTGAAGATCGTGGACGCCGTCGAAGGGCAATCGCTGAAGTTACTCTGCCACGCCAAGGGCATCGGCAGCGGCAATGACGTGGAGATGGCCCTGACGTTCGCGGAGCGCGAGGGCGGCAGCCGCGTCCACTGGTCCGCCGACATCACCAACCTGACCGGTCTGCTCAAAGCCACGCCGCAAATGCTGCTCAAGGGCGCGGCTCAGAAGGTGATCGCCGACGTCTGGACGTCGGTGCAACGCCAGGTCGCTAACGGCTGAAGTTGTGCTGCCCCTCCCGATCGATCCGGTGTTGCCCGCACTGCTCGACGCCCTGCGCCGGCAGTCGTCGGTGGTGCTGCGCGCCCCCACGGGCGCGGGTAAGACGACGCGCGTGCCGCCGGCCCTGCTCGATAGCAAACTGATCGGGCAGCGTATCGTCATGCTGGAACCTCGCCGCCTCGCCGCCCGCGCTGCCGCCCGGCGCATGGCCGCCGAACGCAATGAGCGGCTGGGCGATCTCATTGGCTATCAGGTGCGCTTCGAGCGCCAGGCCGGGCCGAAGACGCGCATCCTCGTGGTGACGCCGGGCATCCTGCCGCGCTTGCTGCTCGACGATCCGTTCCTGGAATCCGTCGGCGCTGTGGTCTTCGACGAGTTCCACGAACGCGGCCTGGAAGTGGACCTGGCGCTGGGCATCGTCCGGTTGCTGCAACAGACGGTGCGGCCGGAGCTGCGCATCGTCGTCATGTCGGCGACCATTCAGGTGGACAGCGTCGCGCGCTATCTCGGCGATTGCCCGGTGATCGCCAGCGAGGGCCGCACGTTTCCGGTCGAAATCGCCCACGAAGCAAAGGAGCGCGAGCAACCCTGGCCCGTGGCCATCGCCGGCGCGGCGCGCCGGCTGCTCGACCGCACGCCCGGCGACTTGCTAGTGTTTCTGCCGGGCCTGGGTGAGATTCGCCAGACCGCCCGCCAGCTGGAACCGCTGGCGGCGGAGCGCGACCTGGCAGTGTTGCCGTTGCATGGCGATTTGCCCGCCGAGCAACAGGACGCTGCCTTGCTGCCCCAGGGGCGGCGCAAGGTGGTGCTGGCGACCAACGTCGCGGAGACTTCGGTCACGGTCGAGGGCGTGACGGGCGTCATCGACACCGGCCTGGCCCGCCTGCTGATTTACGATCCCACGGTCGGCCTGGACCGCCTGGAACTGACGCCGATCTCGCGGGCCTCCGCCGACCAGCGCGCGGGCCGGGCGGGGCGGACGCAGCCGGGCGTCTGCATCCGTCTCTGGAGCGCCGTCCACGAGCGGGCGCGGCCGGAGCAGACCGAACCAGAAATCCGCCGCGTCGATCTGGCCGGCTCGGTGCTGCAACTGCTGGCGCTGGGCGAGAAGGACATCTTGCGGTTCCCCTGGCTCGAACCGCCACCGGCTGCCACGGTCGAGCAGGCCCTGACGTTGCTGCGGCGATTGGGAGCGCTGACCACGGACGGCGGCCTTACCGACCTGGGGCAAACGCTGGCGCGCCTGCCGGTGCATCCGCGCCTCGGCCGGCTGCTGTTCGAAGGCCAGCGCTGGGGCCAGCCGGAGCGCGCCGCGCTGGCCGCCGCCCTGCTTGCGGAACGTGATCCGTTTCTCCGCGCCACGGACGGTCCCCGTCGGGGAGCGACGCACATCAGCCGTTCGGACGTGCTGGACCGCGTTGAAACGCTGGAAACCTTTGAACACGAACGCGGCACGGCGCAGGACTTGAACCGGCAGTCCGCAGGCTTCATCCTGCGCGCCCGCGATCAGCTATTGCGATTGCTACGTCAGGAACGCATTGAAACCGCTGACACCGGAGTGTCAGCGGATGAAGCCTTGCTGCGGTCGCTGCTGGCAGCCTTTCCCGACCGCCTGGCGCGACGGCGCGAACCGGGCGGCCGGCGCGGGGTGATGGTCGGCGGTCGCGGCGTGCAGTTGGCACCGTCCAGCGCGGTGATGGAAGCGGAGTTGTTCGTCTGCGTTGATGTCGATGCCGGCGCGGCCGAGACCCTGGTCCGGCAGGCATCCGCCGTACAGCGCGACTGGCTGCCGGCCGCCCTGGTGACGAACACGATTGAAGTGTACTTCGACGCGCAGGCCGAGCAGGTATCGGCCCGCCGACGGCTGCGCTGCGACGACCTAGTCATCGAGGAAAGCCTGGCGGCGCTGCCCGACGAGGAGCGCGTCGCCCAAGTGCTGGCCGAAGCCGCCGGGCAGAAGCTCAACTCTGCCTTGCCGCCGGACGATTCTCCCGCCGGCCTGTATCGCACCCGCGTGCGTTGTCTGCGCGGCTGGCTGCCCGACTTGCAGTTGCCGGCGCTGGAGGCCGAAGACCTGCGTGAATCGTTGGCCTGGCTCTGTCGCGGCAAGCGGTCGTTCGCCCAGCTGCGCGCCGGCCCCTGGCTCGATGCGTTTCTAAGCCGGCTGACACACCGTCAATTGCAAGCCGTGGAACGCGAAGCCCCCGAACGGCTGGTAGTCCCCAGCGGCAGCCGCATCGCGTTGAAATACGAGGAAGGCCGGCCGCCGGTGCTGGCGGTGCGCATTCAAGAAGTGTTCGGGCTGGGCGAGACGCCGCGCCTCGCCGCCGGCCGGGTGCCGGTGCTGCTGCACCTGCTCGCGCCGAACTTCCGACCGCAACAGGTCACGGACGACCTGGCCAGCTTCTGGAGCAACGTCTATCCGCAGGTCCGCAAGGAGCTGCGCGCCCGCTACCCCAAGCACGCCTGGCCCGAAGACCCCTGGACCGCGCCGCCGCAGCGCGGGGCGCGCCGGCGTTCGTGAAAGTTGTGGGTCCCAATGCCATTGGTCTTCAGCCGTATGTCGAACGGTTCTCGATAACAGCTCGCCGCCGAATGGAATGGTCCGCACAGCGGACCCTACAAAATTCCGGAGGGTCCGCTGTGCGGACCAAACTGCCCCGTGCTATATCCGCTCGCCTGCAACCTTGCTACCCATTCGGCTTGCCCAGGTGCTTGTCCGCGAAATCGAGGAACACCTTCCAGTCATCCTTCGTCATCGAGTGCTTGCCCGGCCGGATGAAGTAGCCGAGCTTGCTGTCGATGAGCGTGTTGACCTCCGGCGGTTTCTTCGCGTCCAGGCCGCTCGCGCCCAGCAGGCGGTAGACCGGGTCGGTGGCTAGCAGCACCTGGAACTGCCCGTCCGGGTTGGCCCAGGTATCCTCGACGGCATTGGTGAACAGCACGGGCCGCGGCGCGACCACCGCCGCCAGGCAGTGCTGGTCGAACGGCAAACGTTCGGGCTGCTCATTGAACTGCTTGAACGTGGCGTTGAACCAGTGCGGGAAGCGGTCGTTGATCTGCTTGACCGATTCGCCGACCTTGCCCCGGCTCGGCGCGGTGCCGCCGCAGCCGGCCTGGTGCGGCATCGAGATGGCAATGCGGTCGTCGAAGGCGGCAGCCACCAGCGCCGTCTTGCCCAATCGGGAATGGCCGACGACGACGATCTTCGCCTTGTCGATCGCGCTGTCCGTGACCAGGAAATCGACGGCGCGGTGCAGGCCCCATGACCAGGCCGCGATGGTCGCCCAGTCGTGCGGCCCCGGCTGGCCCTCGACCTTTTTCGGGTAGTGCAGCTGCATGCGTTCCGGGGCGTCGGGCCGGTCGGGCGCGATCTCGCCGTTGTACATGGTCGCCAGCGCGTAGCCGCGCTCGATGATCTGCTCGACGTTCCAGACGTCCGCGTGCGTGGCCCGGCCGGTGTCGGTGGCGCGGTTGTCCTTGACGCCCGGATAGTTGCCCGACAGCCAGGCCGTCGTCAGGCGAATTTTCGGGTCGTTCAGCACCGTGTGGTTGCCGCGAAAGTTCAGCCCCAGGAAGACCGGGGCTGGCCCTTTGCGGCCGTTGGGCGTGATGAGCAGCAGGTGCAGCTTCGGCGTTTCCGGCGGGCCGAAGCTCAGTTCAATCTCGCGCAGCGTCGCCTTGCCGCCCAGGGCTTGCTTGTCCTCGCGTTCGAGTTTCGCCTCGACCTTGGCCGGCGCGGCGGGCAGGTAGCCGTACATGTAGTGCTGCAAGAGTTGCTTGAGTTCGGGCCGGCGCTTCTCGAACCACTGTTCCTTGGTGGTGATGCGCTCGCCGCCGAAGG
>JAEUIF010000674.1 GCA_016795185.1 Planctomycetia bacterium
AGCTGAAGGCGGTCGATTACGGCGTGCGGGTGCAAGTCGAGGTCAGCCACACCCGGCAGGAGGAACTGCGGCTGCGGATCGGCGATTTGGTTTACGTCTCGCCGCGCCGCGTGCGGGTGTTCGTACCCGAACAGCCCGCCGATTACTCGATTTGATGGTTGCCCCAGAGGCCGGCCGCGAAGCCTACGGGCAGCGCGGGCGGATCATGCGGGTTAGCCCGCGCTTCAGCAAGCGAGGCCGCACGATGACTGGCAAGGGAACGCCAGAACCAGACTCCACGGACGCGCCCGAACGATTGGAACGACAGGCCCTGGATTGCATCCGGAACGCGCTGCGCGGCCTGCGCTTCGGACAGGTGACCGTCGTGGTACAGGACGGCATCGTGGTGCAGGTCGAACGCACGGAACGCATCCGCCCGCCCCGCGCCGGCGGCAAGCGGCAGTAGTCTCATCGCGGCTGTCGTCACTCCCATGCTCTTGGCGAACAGCAGGCGTCAGCCTGCTGTTCTCTCGCACCAACAGCGGGCTGACGTCCGCTGCATACCAAGCCGCCGAAATTCGGTTGTGACTGCCTCGACCCGCTTCCATTCGCCTTGCACCAGTTGCGCCGCTTGCTACAATCCGGCCGCTTTGCGTACCGCAAGCAAGGAGGCAGGCGGCCAGCAATGAATCCGGAACCGAACCAGGCCCACGAAACCGCGTTCGTCCCCCGTTTGCTGGTCAGCCTGGTCAAGCAGGTTTGCCGGCGTCCCGTGGCCGTGCTGACCGTTGCCCTGCTGCTCGCCGCCGCCTCGGTCTACGCAGCTTGCCGGCACCTCGAATACCACACGCAGCGCACCGACCTCGTCAGCCCGCACAAGGACTATCAGCAGCGCTGGAAGCAGTATCTGACGGAGTTCGGCGACGACGATGATATGGTCGTGGTCGTCGAGGGCGGCGACCGCGAGCGCATGAAGCAGGCGCTCGATACCCTGGCCGCCCGCGTCCAGGACCACCCCGAGCTCTTCGACCGCCTGTTCTACCGGGTTGACCTGCGCTGCCTGCGCAACCGCGCCTTGCTCTATTTCCCGGCCGAGTCCATCAAGCCGATCCAGGGCAACCTCAAGAGCATGGGCCTGCTGCTCGAATTTGGCCCGTGGAGCTGGCGCACGCTTGGCCTGGTCAGCATGCTGCGTGAAGCCCGGCACCGCGCCGGCCAGATCAATCCCGACCGGCCGCTCACGGCCGCCGACGAACAGTTCCTCGGGCAGTTGCTATCGATCGGCCGGTCGGCGACGGCGACTCTGGCGAACCCCGACGACTACCGCAACCCCTGGGGCAGCCTGCTCGGCGACCAGCCGCAAGGGCAAGACTTGCTGGCCGAGCCGCAGTACTTCTTCAGTCCGGACGGCGGCCTGGCCTTCTTGCTGGTGCGGCCGGTGAAGGAGGAAGGTTCGTTCACGTCTTGCAATGCGAGCGTGACGCGGATGCGGGCCATCATCGCGGAGCTGAAGCCCGACTTCGCGAATATCGAGTTCGGCCTGACCGGCTTGCCGGTCCTCGAAGACGATGAGATGACGGCGGCCGACCGCGACACCCGGCTGGCCTCCTGGCTGGCCATCGCCGGCGTGACGCTGCTGTTCTTCGTGGTCTATCGCGGCATCTGCTATCCGCTGCTGACGATGGGCACGCTGCTCGTCGGCACCGCCTGGGCGCTGGGCTGGACGACGTTGACCCTGGGGCACCTGAACATCCTTTCCGCCGCCTTCGCCGTGATGCTGATCGGCATGGGCGATTACGGCGTGCTTTGGGTCATGTGCTACGAGCAGGCCCGGCGCGAAGGGCGCGGCGTGCAGGCCGCGTTGCTTCACACGACGAGTCATGTCGGCCTGGGCAACTTGACCGCGGCGGCCACGCTGGCGCTGGCGTTCTTCACGGCCATGCTCGCGGACTTCCGCGCTGTGGCCGAGCTGGGCTGGATCGTCGGCTGCGGTGTGCTGTTCTGCGCGCTGGCCTGCTTCACCGTCCTGCCCGCGGCCCTCATGCTGCTGGACCGCCGCAAGACCGTGGCCAGTCGTCAGTGGTCCGTCGTCAGCGGCACACTCGCCACAGCACGCATTACCGTCCGCCAGGATGTCACGCACGCGCCCGACCGGAGTGGGCCGAGGGTCGCGGTGCTGGGTCGGCGTTCCGGTTCCGGCTGGATCATCGCGGCGGGCGTGCTGGTGGCGCTGGGGCTGGGCGTGTGCGCCACGCAGGTGCGCTACGACCACAACTTGCTTAACATGCAGCCGCGCAACCTGGAATCCGTCGCCTGGGAACTGAAGCTGATCGAGCATACCGCTGGTGCCAGCTGGCATGCCTTGAGTTGTACGGCCAGCCCCGAGGAGGCCCTCGCCCTCAAGGCGCGCTTCGAGCAACTGCCCGAGGTCAGCCGGGTGGTGGAGGTGGCTTCGCTGGTGCCGCGCGACCAACCGCACAAGATCGAAATGCTGCGCGACATTCAGCAGCGGTTGAAGCACCTGCCGCCGCGCGGCGTGCCGATTCCGCATGCCCGGCCGAACAGCCGGCAGGTGCAAACCGAGCTGGCCTGCCTGATCGGGCAGTTGCAGCCCCTGGCCGAGACGGGCAACCACGAACTCCTGGCCGATCTACGGCATCAGCTCATCGCCTTGCAGACCGGCTTGCGGCTGCTGCCCCTGACCAACGTAGCTGAAGAGCGCTTGCAGCGCTTTGATGAACGACTCGCGGGCGATCTGGCCGAAGACCTGCACCGCCTGAAGGATGTTTCGACGCCGGCCGCGATCACCACGGCCGACCTGCCGCCCGCCCTGCGCGAGCGCTACCTCGGACAGACCGGCAAATGGCTGCTGCGCGTCTTTGCCCGCGATTGCCTGTGGGACTTCCAGCCGCTGGAACACTTCACCCGGCAGATTCAAACCGTCGATCCGGAAGCGACCGGCAAACCCTTCGGCACGGTCGAAGGCTTGAAAGGCATGAAGGACGGCTTCCAGTGGGCGGGGGTTTACGCGCTCGTGGCCATCACGGTCGTGCTGCTGCTCGACTTCCGCAAGATCAAGCTGACGCTGCTGGCCCTGTTGCCCTTGGCCCTGGGCGTCGTCATGACGCTCGGCGTGCTTGGGCTGTTCGGCATTCCGTTGAACCCAGCCAACACCATTGCGTTCCCGCTGATTCTCGGTGTCGGCGTGGACAACGGTGTGCATGTGCTGCACGATTGGCGGCTGCGGCGCAAATCCGGCCGTTACGGCATCAGCCCCGCGATCTTCAAGGGCGTGCTGACCAACGCACTCACGACCATGATCGGCTTCGGCACGCTGATGATCTCGACGCAGCGCGGCCTGGTGAGCCTCGGCTTCATCCTCACCGTGGGTGTGGGCTGCTGCATGGTGGCGGCCCTGGTCTTCCTGCCTGCCGTCTTGCGCCTGCTGAGCCGCCAGCCGATTCACCGAGCCCCCACCAACCCGGAAGCGCTGCCGCTCGAAACCGCGGCGTGAGCGGCTTCTCGCGTCCGATCGCACGCACGCAGCAAGAAGAATCGCAGTGAACCCTTCCAGGAGCGGTCCCACCCCCGCTATGATTCCCACTGAGCGTCTGTCGCCGAAGCCCCTCGCCCCTTGCGGGAGAGGGGTTGGGGGTGAGGGGCG
>JAEUIF010000686.1 GCA_016795185.1 Planctomycetia bacterium
TCGACTTCGGCCTTGGTCTTCACCTGGGCCGAAGCGCCTCCCGAGAGGCCCAGCAGCAAGCAAATCAGGCCGATCGCCAATCGTTTCATGTGGCAGCCCCCTCCAGCAATGGCAGTGACGGTTCCTGGCGAAATGAGACGAGACACCCAGAGCCTGTCTCAGAAGCCCCTCACCCCAGGTGGGAGAGGGGAGAAACTTCCTGGGACAGACACCCAGCGGAAATGGACAACGGGCGGTAGCGACCGTTCGATACCGCCCGTTGCTTGGCCTAGTGCGAAAGAAGTCACCGCAGACGGCCTATTTGTTCGAGCCGGTGATCAGTTTCAGCGCGCCCTGCGCGGCTTTGCCCAGATTGCGCTTGTCTTTTTCGTCCTTGTCGGCGGCCTTGGCGGCATCGACGGCCTCGCGCAACACCGGAATCGCTTCCTTGCCCTCCGGCCCGAAGTAGCCCAGCGCGGACGCGGCGGCGATCTTGACGCCGAAGTCCTTGTCTTCCTTCACCGCGTTGATCAGGATTGGCACGGCGTCCTTGGGTTCGGGCGAGGCGTAGCCCAAGGCGCCGGCGGCGGCGCGACGGGCGTTGACGTCGGATTCATCCTTGACCATTTTCAACAGCGCGGGAATGGCGCCCTTGATGTCGCGCGAGCGGCGCATGCCGGCCTTGCCCAACAACTCCGCGGCCTTGGTGCGCGTACCCGCATTCTCATCACCCAGTTGCTTGATGAGACCAGGGATTTCCTTCAGGTCCGGAAAGATCAGATCGCCCTTCTTCTGACCGAACACCCCGGTCACCCCGCCCAAGCCGAGCAGCAAGCAACCCACCAGCAGCGCCATCAGTCTCTTCATCGGCAGCTCCTATTCCTGATCGGTTCCGCTTCCGGCACGACGACCGGAAGCCTTCGAGGAGTGGACATCCACTCTAAACCACGCGGCGGCAGCGCAACAACGGAAAATCGCATGCCGTTGGGGGAAGTGGCAGCTGACACCCCGCAGGTTCGACCGCCCTCATACTCGGTGAGGTACGGACTATTCCCTAGAATCGCTGTCGTGCTGAACCTTAGATAACAGCCGGCTCCGGAAAGTTCTCCAATTCTGAAAAAAACTGTACCGCGAGGCCCGCGCGCCGGCACTATGATGGTGACGGTGCCAACGGGAGCGGCCAGTATGTCCTATCCTCAACTGCAACCTGTACTTCGGCACATTCGCCGGCTGCTGGGCCAGTCCTGCGGCCACCAGTTGCCGGATGGCCAGATGCTGGAGCGCTTCGCCTTGCAGCGCGAGGAAGCAGCGTTTGCGGCCTTGGTCGAGCGCCACGGCCCGATGGTCTGGAGCGTCTGCCGCCGGGTGCTCAACGACGACCACGAAGCCGAGGACGCCTTCCAGGCTACGTTTCTGGTACTGACCCGCAAGGCCGATGCCATCCGCCAGCGGCAATCGGTGGCCAGCTGGCTTTACGGCGTGGCCTATCGGGTGGCGCTGAAGGCTCGCGCCCGCATCGGCAAGCGCCGCGCCCGCGAGCAGCATTTGCTCGAACCGGCGGCGGAGGCAGCACCGTCGACCGGCAACGAGCATATGGACCTGGCCCTGCGCGAGCTGCGCTCGGTGCTGGATGAGGAAGTCAATCGGCTGCCGGCCAAGTATCGCGATCCGCTGGTGCTCTGTTACTTCGAGGGCAAGACCAAGGATGAGGCCGCCGCCGAACTGGGCTGGCCCACCGGCACGGTCTCGGGCCGGCTGGCGCGGGCGCGCGACCTGCTCCGCGAACGCCTGACCCGGCGCGGGCTGGCCTTCTCCAGTGCCCTGATGGTCACGATGCTGACCAGTAGCACCAGCAGCGCGGCCCTGCCCGCCGAACTGTCCGCGAACACCGTGCAGGCCGGCATTCAGCTGGCCCTGGGCACGGCGACTGGCGGCGCTATCTCCGCGACCGCCCTGCCGCTGGCCGACTCCCTGTTACGGGACTGGACGCTGGCCCGCATGCGGACCTTCGCCGTGGTCGCGTTGACTGTCGTGTTGACGGTATTTGGCGGCGGACTGGCGTATTCATCGCTGCGGCCGGAGCAGGGCGTCCGCGAGGTCACGCTGGAAGAACGGACCTTCGATTCGCACCTGCCGCTGCGGGTCTGTCAGCTGATGGATGGACAGCCGGTCAAGCAACTCGGCGTGACGCCAGCCCCCCACCGGCGCGGCATCCGCATTCCGCAGGGGACGAACTGGTTCGTCGCCCCATTGCCTCACGGAGCGAAGGGCGGACAGCCCGGCATTGGCAACCTGGGCGGCGGGGGATTCGTTGGCGGGGGCGGCGGGGGCATGGGGGCGCTGGGCGGCAATCCGTTTGGCGCCAATCCGGCCCGCTGGCAGTGGTCCGCAGCGCAATGGCAGGAACTCGCCGTTGAAGTTCGGGTGAAAGCGATTCCCGGCCTGGCCATCGAAAATACCGACCTCGACGACGCCCAGCTGGCGGTGCTCGCGGACCTGAGCCCGCTGCGCATCCTGATCCTGAAACGCACCAAGGTGACGGACGAGGGACTGCATCAAATCTCCCGGCTGCACGGACTGCGGCACCTGGTCCTGGAAGACGACGGCCTGACCGGAAAGAACCTCGGAGCGTTGCCGGCTCTGCAAACCCTCGAACTGCGCGGCAATAGCTTCACCAGCGACAGCGCCGCTTACCTCCGTGGATTGAAGCAACTGACAGCGTTGCACCTGAAGTTCACGCGGTTCACCGAGTCGGGCTTGCAAGACCTGGTGAGCCTCGACGGTCTGGAGCAGCGCAGCCGTCTGGAAACCCTGGTGGTCGCGGGCGACGCCCTGACCGACCGCGGCCTGGCGCACCTGAAAGGGCTAGCCGCCCTGCACACGCTTCGGTTGCACCTGACGCCGCTCACCGACCAGGGGCTGCGCCACCTCCCGGAGATGCCGGCGCTGCGCCGACTGACACTGGACTGTCAGCAGGACGATTCGGAAGCGCTGCCAGTGATGGGGAACCCGCTGCGCGGCCAGGTGACGACGCCCGAAGGCTTGAAGGCCGTGCCCACCGGCCTGATCACGGATGCGGGTCTCAAGCCACTGGGCGAAATGAAGCGTTTGACGGAACTGCACTTGGCGCACGCTCACTGGACCGATGAGGGCTTGCAACATCTGGCCGGTTGCACGGGCTTGCGCCGGCTGCGGCTGGAATGCGGCCAGCTGACGGGCAGCGCACTGATTCACTGGCAGGGACTCGAACAGCTCGAAAGCCTGGAACTCTTCGACGCCCACTTGCTCGACGATACGGGCGCGACGGCGTTGCAGCACCTATCGGGCCTGCGCCGGCTCTGGCTGCCAACGGATGTCGCGCCGGAGGTGCTGGCGAAGTACAACGCCACGCTGGGACCGCGGGTAAAGATCACCGCGGGCAAACCGTGGGCGACTCCTGAACGCAGCGAAGACCTGAACAACTTCTTTCCGTTCGGGCCAGGAGGGTTCGGCGGCATGACGCCCAAGTAAGCCACTCGCAACTCGACAAAAAATTCTCGACGACGAACGAGCCACTTGGCATCGCCCGCGCTCCCGGTGCGCGCCGAGCGGACCCGGAAACCATCACGACAGGAAGAGGCCGACCGTTTTCCACATCACGTTTCGGAGGAATGTAGTCATGTCGAACGGATGGCAGATGGTGCAACGCGGCTGGACCGCGGCGCTAACCCTGGCGGGTTGTCTGGCGCTGGCCGCGCCCGCATCGGCCGAAGTCATCGTCCTGCACACGGGCAACAGCACGCCCCCGCCGGTGGCGAAAAAGAACACGGGCGGCGGCATGGTGGGCGGTGGCGGCTTCGGCGGCACGGCTGTCGGCGGCCAGCCGCAAGGCGGCAATCCCTTCGCCGGTGGCGGCGCGGGCGGCTTCGGTGCCGCTGGTGGCGTCGTGGGTGGCGGCGGTGGCGGCCTCGGCGGTGCCGGCGGTGTGTTCGGCGGCACGGGCGGCGCTGGAGTCGGCGGGTTTGGCGGCGCGGGCGGCATGGTGGGCGGCGCTGGCTTCGGCTTCATTGGCGGCGGCGCCCAGGGCAGCCGTCCGCCGGTGGTCGGCGGCTTCGCGCCGGGTCGCGCTGGGGTGTCCGGCGGCGCGGGCGTCGTCGGTGGCTTCGGCGGCGGTAGTGTTCGTCCGCCGGTTGCCAACAGCAGTCGGGTGCGGCCCGGCGCGGTGGGCGGCGCGGGGGCGGGCGGCATCGGCGGCGGGCGTGCAGGCGCCACGGTGCGGAAGCGCTAGTCGGAATAAAACGCTGACACCCCGGTGCAGCGCCAGCTTGCTGGCTCCGCCGGGGTGTTGTCATATACCCACCGGACTTCGGGGGCTGACGCCCATTGGCTCGCCTTGGTTGGCGATGTCCTTCACGGCT
>JAEUIF010000691.1 GCA_016795185.1 Planctomycetia bacterium
TGCGCCGCCTGTTCGCGATTGCCGGCCCGCCCCAAGTTCTCGGGATTGTCATGATAGTATTGCGACTGGGTGACGCCCAGTACCTGCAACTGGTTGAACCCGAACAGGCCATGCACCAGAACCAGCGGCGCTTCGATCTTGGGAATATCCATGGACTAATCCGAATGTAGCGATCATGAAGCCTACAAGTAGTTTAGGCGTAGCCTGTCGCGAATTCCAACGAAATTGAACGCACCGATTTCGCCTGCGGCGGTCGGGTGCCGGACTTGCCGGGCGTGCCGGCTGGGCCGACGGCGCGGCCTGCCGGGCTACTGACGAAACGGACGCGGCCCCATAGGATATTCGCCGGCAAAGCACCGTCATTCCCCGCTTCCGCATCCCCAAGGAGAACAGCATGGCAGTCAGCAAGGCCGTCCCCGGCCAGACGCGCATCGGCTGGATCGGCACCGGCGTCATGGGCAACTCGATGTGCGGGCACCTCATCAAGGCTGGCTACCAGGCCACGGTCTCCACGCGCACCAAGGAGAAGGCGAAAGCCCTGCTCGATGCCGGCGCGGCCTGGGCCGACACGCCGAAAGCGGTGGCGGAGAAGTCCGATGTGATCTTCGCCATCGTCGGCTTCCCCAGCGACGTGCGCGAGGTCTTCCTGGGCAAAGAGGGGGCGCTGGCCGGTAGTAAGCCCGGTTCCAGCCTGGTGGACATGACGACCAGCCAGCCGACCCTCGCCGTGGAAATCTACGAAGCAGCGAAAGCGAAGGGCGTGGCCAGCCTGGACGCACCAGTGTCCGGCGGCGATGTGGGGGCGAAGAACGCAGCGCTCTCCATCATGGTCGGCGGTGACGAGGCCGACTTCGAGGCAGTCAAGCCGCTGTTCGAGTGCATGGGCAAGACCATCGTCCGCCAGGGGCCGGCAGGCTCCGGACAGCACACCAAGGCGGTGAATCAGATCCTGGTGGCGGCCAGCATGATCGGCGTCTGCGAATCGCTGCTCTACGCGACGAAGGCCGGGCTGGACCCGACGACCGTGCTGCAATCCGTGGGCGGCGGGGCGGCGGCCAGCTGGTCGTTGAACAACCTCGGGCCGCGCATCATCGCCGGCAACTTCGAGCCGGGCTTCTTCGTCGAGCACTTCATCAAGGACATGGGCATCGCGCTGGACGAAGCGCGGCGCATGAAGATCGCGCTGCCCGGCCTGGCCCTGGTCAGCCAGCTGTACAACGCCGTCCACGCTCAAGGCTACGGCCGCAAGGGCACCCAGGCCCTGTTCCTGGCCCTGGAGCAGATGGCGGGCATCAAGCGGTGACGGCATCCGCCGAACAAGGAGCAACCATTGGCGGACTTCGAGCATGTCGCCTGCACGGTTTGCGGCTGCGTTTGCGACGATCTGCGACTCACCGTGCAAGACGGCCGCATCGTGCGGGCCGAGGGCGCTTGCCCCCTGGCCGAACCCTGGCTGCTGGGGCAGGATGGCTGCCAGCCGGCGGTCGCGGAAGTCGCCGGGCAGCCTGCTCCGCTGCCCGACGCCCTGGCACAAGCGGCGATCCTGCTGCGCGCCGCGCGGTCGCCGCTGATCTACGGCCTGGCCCGCAGCAGCACGGCCGGCCAGCGCGCCGCCGTCGCGCTCGCCGAATCCACCGGCGCGACCATCGATACCAACGCCTCGCTGTGCCATGCACCGTCGATCCGGGCGTTGCAGGAAGTCGGCGAGGTCACCTGCACGCTGGGCGAGGTGAAGAACCGGGCTGACCTGGTGGTCTTTTGGGGCGCGAACCCGGTCGCCAGTCATCCGCGCCATCTGGAACGCTACTCGCTCGACGCACGCGGCCGGCATGTGCCCGCTGGCCGCTCGAACCGCTTCCTGGTCGTCGCGGACACCCAGCCGACCGCCACCAGCCAGCGGGCCGACCTGTTCATTCCGATCGAACCTAACCGGGACTTTGAAGCGCTGGCGACGCTGCGCTGCCTGGTGCGCGGCGCGCCGTTGCACCCGACCGCGCTGGGTGCGCCGTTGCCGTTGCTCCGCGAATTGGCCGAACGGATGCAACGCTGCCGCTATGGCATCATCTTCTTCGGCCTGGGGCTGAGCATGACCGGCGCGGGGCCGCACAACGTCGAAGCCCTGCTCCAGCTGGTCACCGACCTGAACGCCCACACGCGCTTCTGCGCCCGCCGGCTGCGGATGCAGGGCAACGTCGCCGGCGCGGACACCGTGCTGCTCTGGCAGACCGGCTTTCCGTTCAGCGTCAACCTGGCGCGGGGCTACCCGCGCTACAACCCCGGCGAGTTCTCCGCGCAAGACCTGCTGGAGCGCGGCGACGTCGATGCCTGCCTGTTCGTGGGCAGCGAGGGCGCCGCCGACTTCTCCGAGGCCGCCCTGGCCCACCTGCGCCGCATTCCGGTGATAACACTCGACCATCCGACGGTGCCGTCCCTCGTGCCGCCGACGATCCGCTTCACGACGGCGGTGCCGGGCGTGCATCACACGGGCACCGCCTACCGCATGGACGTGGTGCCCATCCCACTGCGCGCGGTGCTGCCCGCGAACTATCCAACGGACGAAGCCGTGCTGCAAGGGATCGAACTGCAACTGGCGGGGTGAGCCCGGAAAGTCGTCGTACCGCCCTGGGGTGGTGACTTCTTGAGCACCCTTCGAGCCAAGAAAATTCCGTCGGGCACCGAGGTTCAAAAACCCCAATGTTTTGCCACTGCGCGCCAATTGCCTCTTGGCACGGAGTGGCAAAAACCCCAATGTTTTGCCACTCCGTGCCAAACCGCACACGAGCTTGACGCCGCGCACCCGCGTTTGGCAGGATGGCTGCTGCGGAGCGCCTATGCCGGCTCAGGCAGCTGACCGCCGCCGCTCCCGGCTGCTGAGCCGACGGCGAATCGCTGCATCCAGGAGGGGAACAGGATCGGCAGTCGGGGCCTGAAACCAGGAGACAAGGTTTCTTCCGTGCTCCACCAGCTGGTGGCGTGGTCCCACCACTTGCCTTATAATCGAGCGCGGTGTGGAGCCTGCTGCCGCCCCCTTTCTCCCGGAGGCCCCCATGTCCGCCGCCACTGCCGCTGACTTCCTGGATGTCCTCCGACAGTTGCCCTTGCTGGAAACCGCCCAGCGCGAGCAGTTGCCCGCGCTGCGCCAACAGTTTCCGGCTCCGCAGGCCCTCGCTCAAGAACTGGTCCAGCGCGGCTGGCTGACGCCATACCAGGCCGACGCAGTCGCCAGCGGCCAGGGGCACGAGCTGGTCTTGGACCAGTACATCATCCTGGATTTGCTGGGCCAGGGCGGCATGGGCCGCGTCTACAAGGCCCGCCAGACGCGCATGAAACGCCTGGTGGCCCTCAAGGCGATCCGCCCGGAGGCGCTGTCGGCCGTCGGCGTGGCCCGCTTCCGCCGCGAAGCCGAGTCGGCCGCCAAGCTCTCGCATCCCAACGTGGTGCATGTCTACGACAGCAGCGAAGTGCAGGGCGTCCACTTTCTGGTCATGGAATACCTGGAAGGCTCCGACCTGGCCCGGCTGGTCCGGGAGCAAGGCGCGTTGCCGGTGGCGCTGGCCTGCGACTGCGTCCGGCAGGCCGCGCTGGGTTTACAGCACGCGCACGAGCAAGGTCTGATCCACCGCGACGTCAAGCCCCACAACCTGATGTTGACGCCGAAGGGCGTCGTCAAGGTCATGGACCTGGGCCTGGCGCGGACGACGGCAGCCGTCCGCGACGCCGGTGCTGCGGAGGGCATCACGGGCAGCGGCGTCGTCATGGGCACCGCCGACTACATGGCTCCGGAGCAGGCGTTGAACGCCAAGCGAGTGGACATCCGCGCCGACGTCTACAGTCTGGGCTGCACCCTGTATCACCTGCTGACCGGGCAGGTGCCGTTCCCCGGTGAAACCGTGACCGAAAAGCTGCTCAAGCACCATCTACACGAGCCCGAGCCGGTCGCGGCCTGGCGGTCGGACCTGCCCGCTGGGCTGTCCGAGGTCGTGGCCCGCATGATGGCCAAGCAGCCCGAGCAGCGCTATCCCACGCCCGCGGATGTGGCGGTCGCCCTGGAACCCTTCGCCCACGGCGCGCCGGCAACCAGCAGCTCGACAGCCCTGCGCCTGACCGCGACGCCGCCCGTGCCCCGGCCGGCAACGCACGGCGAAGCCACCAGCGACCAGGGTGTGCTGTCGGCCACGCTCGCCTGGCCGCTGGCCAACCGACCGCGCCGCCGCCGGGCCGCAGTGGCCTGTGCCTTCGCCGGCCTGCTGGGACTGAGCGCCCTGCTGCTGAGCGCTTCGACTTTGCCCACACGGCAGGCGGGCAGCGCTCCGCTGACGCCGGTCAACCTCGTGCCCTTGCCCGAGCTGAAACCGGAGCCGGCCGAGTTCACCAGTTCCAACGGTGTGAAGCTGGTCCTGGTCGGGGCCGGGAAGTTCTGGATGGGCGAGCCCGAAGGCGAACCAGGCCGCCAGGCCGACGAGGCGCAGAAAGAAGTGACCATCCCGGCCGCCTTCTACCTCGGCACCCACGAAGTGACGCAGGAGCAATGGCAAGCAGTCATGGCCCATAACCCCAGCTATTTCTCCCGCAACGGCGGCGGCAACGAGGCGGTAGGCAAGGTGCCCGAGGCGGACCTGAAGCGGTTCCCGGTGGAGCGCGTCTCCTGGGACGACGTCCAGGAGTTCCTCAAGAAGTTGAACGAACGGGACCAGAAGATCAACCACCCCGGCTGGGTCTACCGCTTGCCGACGGAAGCGGAATGGGAATACGCCTGTCGCGGCGGCCCATCGCTGCGGGAAGGGCAGAAGACCGCACCCTTCTACTTCAACAAGCCCGCGTTCTCCCTGGCTTCCACGCAAGCCAACTTCGACGGCGGCAAGCCCTACGGCGGCGCGGCCCGGGGGCCGAACCTGGGCCGCACCTGCCCGGTAGGCTCGTACGACTCCAACCCGCTGGGCATCCGCGACATGCACGGCAACGTCTGGGAGTGGTGCGACGACCGCTACGGCGAGGGCAAGTTCCGGGTGATCCGCGGCGGCGCCTGGAACGAAGACGGCCAGGCCTGCCGCACCGTGAACCGCTCCGGGTTCCTGGCCAACTCCCGCAGCAGCAACTTCGGCTTCCGGCTGGCCCGGGTTCGGGTTGCTGTCCGGTGAAAGAAGTGGCAGTCGAAGAATCGTTGGCTGTCGAAGTGATGCCGTGAGATTTGCACAACGGGAGGCGAAAGAAGTTGCAGCTCGTTTCAATTCAAATCGAGCCGCGACTTCCTTGATCTTGCCTGCTTACCATAACTGCCGCCCACACTGACTACAGCGCCGCTTTTCTTCCCGAATGAGAAAGCCAATCCAGAACAGGGGAAGGCAGAGAAAGATGAGCGCGATGGTGGTGACGACGCCGGCCGTGGACATTTCCATGCTGGCCGTCGGTCGCCGGGTGGATTGACAAAAAGGGCAGCGAAAGCTGTCCGGGCGGCGACCCAGGTGGGCAGCTGGTGCCAGCGCTGCGGGAGTCGGTACGGGCTCGGCCGGCAAGGCATCGAGGAGCGGCGCGGCGTCCGGCACGGTGACAGACTGAGCGCAGGTTGGGCAGTGCGTGGTGCGTCCTTCGGTGCCTTCGGGAGCCTTCAGGTCGGCGCGGCAATTGGGACAGGCGAACTGGATCACGGGCGGCATCCTCGATAGCGTCGCGCGACATCGTCCGAAATGCCGATGCTTTGTGCAAGTATAATTCTCGTGCGTCAGGGAGAAGAAGGAGGTATTGCCGTGACGACGATGTTGCATCCGCCATCGCTGCCCGCGCCGACTGGCCCTCGGCCCTGGCGCTGGACGTGCGCTGAATTTCACCGTTTCGGCGACCTGGGCCTGTTCGAGGGCCGGCAAGCGATGCTGATCGACGGTGTCATTCTGGAGCAAGGGCCCATGAATCCGCCCCATGCGGTTACGCTCGGTTTGGTCGAAGAAGCGCTCCGCATCGCCTTCGGCATCGGCTGGTGGCTGCGGCAGCAGTTGCCCCTGATTCTGGGCCAGGATACCGACCCGGAACCCGACATCGCCGTCGTTCCGGGCCGACCGCGCGACTACGTGGGACACCCGACAACGGCGGACCTGCTGGTGGAGGTGGCGGACTCGTCGCTCAGCTTCGACACGAACGAGAAACGGCTGCTGTACGCCCGCGCCGGCATTCGCGACTACTGGGTGGTGGACATCAACGGGCGGAGGTTGCTCGTCTATCGCGACCCCCAAGCCGGCGACTACGCCAGCCAGCAAACGCTCGGCCCGGCGGACGCCGTCTCACCGCTCGCCGCGCCGGCGGCCGTGGTGCGGGTAGCCGACCTGCTCATGTGATCCCGCCGAACCGCATGCTTCCCCTGAAAGACAACAAAGCGCACGCCGCCCGGCCGGGTGGCACGTCCCGCGGTACTCCGAGGGCGTGGGTGGGACAGGGCGCACGCCGCGCGAGAAGGAGTGCCGC
>JAEUIF010000697.1 GCA_016795185.1 Planctomycetia bacterium
TGGCCTACGCCGGCTGCACGGTCGTGGTACTGAGCTTCGTGGGAACGCTGTATGTCATGCTGCGGTTGTCCATGCCGACTGGGGCGGCCGAATCCAATCGGACGACACCGACGCGCATCGCGCACGCGCCTCGGAACGGCGGAGCGCGGCTTGCCTGGCAACTTGCGGTTTGGCTGGGCATTGGCGGTGCCTTCTTTCACGTGGTCTGGCAGCCGTTCCGTGCGGACGCGGCTTGCGCCGAGGGTGAAGCCTGGCTGTCGGTGGACCAGACAGAAGCCTTGCGGCACTACCGCGCCGCCGTGGAACGCGATCCGTCGCGCGACATGCTCTGGCTCAAGTTGGGAACTGCCTTACTGAATATTGCTGAAAGCGCGCCGCCGGAGCAACGCCGGACGCAGTACCGGCTGGCGTGCGAGGCGTTTCGCCGCGCCCAGGAGCTATCGCCGGCTCAGGCGCCGGCGCGGTTGGGTTGCGCGCAGGCATTGACCGAACTCGCGCGGCTGGGTGAGGTCTCCCGCGATTGCGTGTTTGCCGAACTCGAAGCGGGCCTGGCCCTGGACCCCGTGTTTCCGCCCTATCTGGCACAGGCGGGGGAATGCGCCTTGAACCTCAACGCCTTGGCGCGGGCGGACGAGTATCTGCGCCGCGGCCGTCAGCGGTATCCGGGACATGTTTGGCTCTGCGTGCATAGTGCGCGGCTGGCGGTTCAGCAAGGTCGCTATTCGGACGCCGTGCAACTGATCGAATCGATCGATGGTTTGCGCTTTCGCGCCAGTGAAGGAGATTCGGGACTGTGGGGCGCCATGTCCAGCCTGTCATCCGGTTACCTGTTTGCCCAGACACCACAGATCGCGGTCAAGCTCGCGCGTGAAGTGGTCAAAAACCGGCCGCACTGGCCGGCGCCAAGGATGGTGCTCGGTGTCGGTCTGCTGCGGATGGGACAATCGCACGAAGCCCGCGCCGAGTTCGAGTACATCCTGGTTCTGGACCCGACTCATACCGGCGCACGGCGCGCGCTGGCTAGCACTGACATGGGAGGAGAACCAGCGAAACGATGAAGCCAGCAAAGTGCCGTCCGAGTAAGATGAGGTCACGCCTCGGGGTCGGAAACGAGCCGCAGATAGCGGGCGAGCAGCATCTGCACCATCTGGATGCGTTGCCAGTCGGCGAAGGTCAGGCTGACCTCGGTGCCTTCCTCGTTGGCTTCGAGGTTTTCGACCGCGGAACTCAGGCCCCGGTGCAGGAAGTCGAGAATCTCCGCTAGCCGTGCCACCTGGGCCGGAGTCAGCTTCTGCGGCAGCGGTGGCAGGGCGTGGGTGCCGAGATAGAGCTTGCCGTCGTCGTGGACAGTCACGTCGGCCTTGGCGTCGAGGTCGAGGTTCAGTTCGGGATCGGCGTCCACCGACAGGGTCTTGCTGCCAACGTTGCCGCCGGATTGCAGGGAAGTGGCGGCTGCCGGCCCAGCCGGGGCATTCTGCTCCGCCATGCGAGCCGCGATCTGTTCGTTCGAGCCGAACATCAGCACCGAGCGGCCGATGCCGACGCGGTCGCCGGGCCGCAGCCGGCGGATCTGCACGGTGTTGCCGTTGACGCGCGTGCCATTGGTGCTTTCGAGGTCGGTGAGGATGATGTCGCCGCCGTCCTGCTGCACCTTGGCGTGATAGCGGCTGACTCGCTCGTCGTTGAGCCGGAGCAAGTTGCCTTCCTCGCGGCCGATGGTCAAGGGGATCGGCAGCTCGCGGAAGACGCGGCCCTTATCGACTCCTTCGAGCACCTGAAACGTGATGTTCTGCGTCATGGATGGCACTCACGACCTCGCCCGGCCTGACCGGTGGAAGGGTGCAGCGGCGGGGCGCGGGGTTCCGCGCCGGCCGGCGGTTCGGGCGGTCTGGACGGCTCGCACACATAGTAGTCTAGGATGCCCAGAGCCGGAAAGTCAATTCTTCCGTGGCCGGCAAACACCCCGGTAGGTGTCGGAACCAAGTGATCTGCCGTTTGGCGAAGTTGCGCGTGCGCGTCTGGATGCGGACAATGGCTTCGTCGAGCGTCGCCCGGCCGTCGAGGTGGTCGAACAGTTCCTTGTAGCCCAGAGCTTGCGACGCCTCGCGGCTCAGTGGCTGCGACAGTTCCCGCAGCGCCCGCACCTCGGCAACCAGACCATCCTCGATCATCTGGACCACGCGCTGATTGATGCGCTCGTAGAGTTCGGGGCGCGGGCGATCGAGCCAGAGGGCCAAGGGTATGCCTGCTGATTCGCAAGTGGGGTCGCTACTGGTGTCTGGCCATTGCTTTTGCCAGTCGCTGATGGGGCGGCCCGTCAGTTCCCAGATTTCCAAGGCGCGGACTACGCGGCGCAAGTCGTTGGGATGCAGGCGGGCCGCGCTCGAGGGATCGACCGTCGCCAACCGCCGATGCAGAGCTTCGCGACCGCCCTGGGCCGCCTCCGCTTCGAGCCGTTGTCGAACCTCCGGCGCTGCGGGCGGGCCCTCAAAGAGGCCGCATTGCAGGGCTTTCAGGTAAAGCGGCGTCCCGCCGACAAACAGCACGCGCTTGCCGCGCGCCTGGATGTCCCGACAGCAGGCGCGGGCCTGCTCCAGCCACCAGGCCACGCTGGCCGATTCCCAGGGATCGAGGACGTCGAGGAGATGATGGGGAACGCGCGCCCGTTCGGCGGCGGTGGGTTTGGCGGTGCCGATATCCATGCCGCGGTAGAGCGTCATGGAATCCATCGCGACGATTTCCGCGCCCAGCCGTTCCGCGAGCGCGAGGCCCAGCGCCGACTTACCGGAGCCGGTCGGGCCGGTCAGAATCAAAGCCTCCTCGAACATGCCGCCATTGTAGCAGACCGCCGCTTGCGGTTTAGCACGCCGCACGCACCTACTTCGCCAGGGGCAGTCGCGTCGGCGCTGCCACGCGCTCGAAATCGGCGCAACGCAAACGCACCGCCTCGAAGTGCGACTGCAATTCCAGCACGATGGCGGCGTCGGCGGCCAGCGAGGCGTCGAGAAAAGTCGGCAGCCCGTAGATGGTTCCTAGAGGCGAGGCCACGCCCCATTCGCAGTCGAGGAACACGTCGGCCACTTCCTCGCGCGTCGCCACGCGCACCGGGCCGCCGAGGTGGCGCTCCAGCGCTTCCCGATCCACCTGCGCGGTGGCGGGCAGGACCGCGAGCAGGTAGCCAGCCGGCCCACGCAGCAGCACGGTCTTGGCAACCTGACGGCCCGACAGCCCCAGGTACTTCGCCCGGCGCTGGGCCGTGAAGGCCGGCGCGTGCGGCAGGGTTTCAAACGAAATGTGATGGTCGGCCAGGAACTGTGACTGGTGCATACCGCTAACCGCTCTGTTCTGTTTCCGGGAGATCAAGCCAGCCGAGAGGTGCTGGTCAGAGGAGTATAAACCAGTCCCGCCTTCCCGCTCATGACCAGCTTGCCTAGATTCTCACGAGGAACGGCGAAAGCTTGGTCGTCATTGCGGATCGTGCCAGCTGTAGGGCCGGTTTGCGCCCGAGCA
>JAEUIF010000708.1 GCA_016795185.1 Planctomycetia bacterium
GCGAACACCACCCGGCCCGCCGACGGCTGACCGGTCAGCACGCATTTGCCCTCTTCCTTCGGGCGGTCGAAGGGGATGCAGCGGATGGTCGCCTTGGTTTCCTCGGCGATCTTGTCCTCGGTGGCGCGCGTGCCGTCCCAGTGCGCCCAGAGGAAGCCACCTTCCTCGATCTTCGTCTTGAACTCGTCCCAGGTGTTTACCTCGAAGGTGTTGGCCTCGCGATGGCGGCGCGCCTTCTCCAGCAGATTCGTCTGCATGGCCTTGAGGATTTCAATAATCCGCTGAGCGGCACCCGCCAGCGGCACGCCCATTTCCTTGCCTTCCTTGCCGGGCAGGTCGCGCCGCGCCACCACGCAGGCGTTCTTCTCGATGTCCTTCGGCCCGAGTTCCACGCGCACCGGCACGCCTTTCAGTTCCCATTCGTTGAACTTATAGCCGGGCTGATACTGCTCGCGGTCGTCTACTTTCACCTGGATTGGGTCGTAGTCGAGCCAGTCGCCCAGCTGGATTTGCCGGATGTTCGCGGCCAGCGTCTGCGCCGCCTGGATGACCGCATCCTTCTCCTCGGGCTTCTTGTAGATCGGCACGATGACGACGTGAATCGGCGCCAGCCGCGGCGGCAGCACCAAGCCCTGGTCGTCGGAGTGCGTCATGATGATGCCGCCGATGAGCCGGGTCGAAACGCCCCAGCTGGTGGCCCAGGCGTGCTCCAGCTTGCCTTCCTTGTTCTGGAACTTCACGTCGAACGCTTTCGCGAAGTTCTGCCCGAGGAAGTGGCTGGTGCCGGCTTGCAATGCCTTCTTGTCCTGCATCATCGCTTCGATGCAGAGCGTGTAGACCGCGCCGGGGAATTTTTGGCCGTCGCTCTTGGGGCCGACCAGGACCGGCATGGCCATCCATTCCTCGGCGAACTTGCGGTAGACGTTGACCATGCGCAGGGTTTCTTCCTCGGCCTCCTGCTGCGTGGCGTGGGCGGTGTGGCCTTCCTGCCAGAGAAACTCGGCGGTGCGCAGGAACAGCCGGGTGCGCATCTCCCAGCGGACCACGTTGCACCACTGGTTGATGAGCAACGGCAAGTCGCGATAGCTCTGAATCCAGTTCTTGTAGGTGTTCCAGATGATGGTCTCGGACGTGGGCCGGACCACCAGCGGTTCTTCGAGTTTGGCTTCGGGATCGACGACGATGCCCTGGCCGGGGATCGCCTTCAGCCGATGATGGGTGACCACCGCGCATTCCTTGGCGAAGCCGGCGGCCATCTCCTCTTCTTTCGCCAGGAACGATTTGGGGATGAACAGCGGGAAGTAGGCGTTGACGTGGCCGGTTTCCTTGAAGAGCCGGTCCAGGCCGCGCTGCATCTTCTCCCAGATGGCGTAGCCGTGCGGCTTGATGACCATGCAGCCGCGCACGTCGGAGTTGTCGGCCAGCCCGGCGCGCTGGACGATGTCGATATACCACTGCGAATAATCCTTCTCGCGCGAAGTGATCTTCTCGGCCATGATGGACCTCGGGTCGGGAATCGGAAATCCCTGCGATTATAGAGGACCGGCGCTGGAAGGTCACGGTTCGCCGCCCGGCTCCGCGCCGCTGGCGGTTTAGCGCTGGACATTTCCGCCCGCCGCTTGCTATACGCCCCCGTAGGTCAGGCCAGAGCAGCTCGCGACCGACTGTAGCGGTCCGCACAGCGGACCCTACGATATTCTGTAGGGTCCGCTGTGCGGACCATAGCGCCTGGAAAGCCTGACCTACGAAACTGGCTCGGATATCCCGTCTTCTCCAGGTGAGGCCATGACCGCACTCCTGATGCGCTGTCGCAGCGCCGGCCGGTCCTTCGAGGTCGAGGTCGTCGTCCTGATCACGCTGGTGGCCGGCATCTACTTTGCCCGGCTGGGCGATTTACCGCTGCGGGGCGAGGAATCGCGCTGGGCGCAGGTGGCGCGGGAGATGCTGACCAGCGGCGACTGGGTCGTGCCGCGTCAGCAGGGCCTGCCCTTCCTGAGCCGGCCGCCGCTGCAAAGCTGGCTGATCGCCCTGGCCGCGCAGGCCCGTGGCGAGTTGGACGCCTTTGCCGTCCGCCTGCCCGCCGCGACGGCCGTGCTGCTCATCACCCTCCTGGTCTACGCCTATTCCCGGCTTTATCTGAACCGACTGGGTGCGTTGGCCGCGGCATGCGCCCTGGCTACCTTCAGCCAGGTGCTGCAACTGGGCCGCTATGCCGAAACGGAAGCCTGCTTCATGCTGCTGGTCAGCGGGCCGCTGCTGGTCTGGCACTACGGCTACACGCGCGGCTGGCCGCGCCCGGCCGTCTGGCTCGCCGCTTACAGCCTGGTCGCCCTGGGCGCGCTGACGAAGGGGACGCAGGCCCCGGTTTACTTCATCGGCGGGGTTGGCCTGTACCTGCTCTGGCGGCGCGACTGGCGCTGGCTGCTGAGCGCTGGCCATGCCCTGGGCATTCTCGGCTTCGTGCTCATCATCGCCGCCTGGCAATGGCCCTGCTACCTCGAAGTGGGCTGGCAGGGTGTGCGGGCGGTCTGGGGAGGTGATTCGAGCGGCCGGTTGCTGCATCCGCGTCCGGCAAGCGAGGTGGCCCTGCGCTACGCGACGTATCCGTTCGAGATCGCCGGCTGCCTGCTGCCGTGGTCCATCCTGCTGCTCGCGTACCTGAGCCGCGCGTTCCGGGCAGCGCTCGACGAAGCCCGGCCGATGGTCGGCTTCCTGGCCGTCTGCCTGCTGGTGGCGCTGCCTACCTGCTGGTTCGTGCCGGGCACCATGACGCGCTTCTTCCTGCCCATGTATCCCTGCCTCGCGCCGCTGGTCGGCCTGGTGGTGCAGCGCCTGGCGGCGGACCCGCGCTGGCAGGGCCTGGCTTACCAGCGTCTGCTGGGCATGCTCGCGCTGTTCATGGCCGGCGTGGCCGCTATCGTGCTGGCGCAAAGCTGGCTCCCCTTGCCGGCGGCCCTGCAACCCTTCCAGCAACCGGGCTGGTTCGCGCTACTCTACGCCGCTCTGGCGGGCGGCCTGGCCTGGACGCTCTGGCAAGCGCGAATGCGCTTTGGCCCGACCCCCGCACGCACGGCGGTGCTCTGCCTGGTCTGCTTCCTGGGCCTGACCTACAACGGCCCGATCCTCAATGCCATGCTGCAACGCAGCGAACAGGCAGCCAGCGCCGTCGAGGAATTGAAACACCTGCTGCCGCCGGGCCAACGACTGGTAAGCTTCGGCCCGGTCCACCACCTGTTCGCCTACTACTTCGGCGAGCCGATCGAGCAGCACCCCAACCGACCTCGTCCGCAGGATTGCCGGGACGTGGTCTACTTCTGCTGCGACGCCCGCGACGGCCTGCTGCCGAAACTGCCCTTCGCCTGGGAAGCGGTCGGCGTGGTCAGCATGGACCGCAACCGCCATGCCGTACCCAGCCAGGCAGTGGTCGTGGGCCGCCGGCTGAATCCAGCGCGGGCGGCGGACTCCGAGTAGGAAACGGGAAACGAACGCGGCAGCGTACCGCCAACTATTGCGGGCTGAGTTGATGCTGCTGCATTCCCGGCGCGAACCACCGGTGCGACGAAAGCGAGGAAGGCAAGGCGACTCCGCTGCGGGGACTGCCGGCCACCCGGGAGAGGCCGAAAATGTGAACCGATTTCCGCCTGGGAAGTGGCAATCATTTCGGCGAGCACTACCGTTGCAATCTGGACAAGGTAGCCCACCAGCGATGTTTGGTTCGCGATGCTTGTTTGCCGTAATTTTCGAGGCAGGCTTTCTGAAAATGTACAAATGAACATTCAATTCAATTGAATGCGATAAAATGGCGTTTTCATCAATCTGTAATAGACTTACGACTAAATTGAAGTGTCGATTGATCGCGAATCCTGGGAATTGTTTGTCATAAATGATAAAACTCTGAATTGACTTCTTATCTTATACGATAAATAATAGGCATAAGGAGTTACCTGAAATGGATCTGCTCGGCTTGAATTCCTGTTTTCGTTTGCTGGACAACCGACGCCGCGAACTCGGAATGAGCTACGCTGCGCTTGCAAAGCGTAGCGGGGTTTCGATGTCGACGGTTGTTCGAATTCTTTCCGGCAACCATCCGGACGCGAGTTTTCGTAACGTTGCGGGGATCGCCGATGCTCTTGGCGTCCACATCAATTTCGCCGGAACAGTCACGGTCCAGAAACTACGGCAAAAGCAAGCGCAGGAGAAAGCCAGACAACTGGTTGGCTTTGTCCAAGGGACTTCGGGGCTTGAAGGGCAGGCGGTCGGGAACGGAGTTCTTGCCGAAATGACACAAGACGCTACCGTCGAGCTACTTGCCGGTTCAAAGAGGAAACTCTGGAGTGACTGATGGCCGCGTGGATGACCACACTGCCAGGCGAGACGCCGCTCGATGATCTATCTGGCCTGAAGATCAAGGGAATAACCACTCGCAGCCAATTGAACGAGGTCGAGGCGAAGAACATCCTCAAGGCAGTCATCAAGTACCTCGCAAGAAAACCATCGCGAATTGCGAGGTTCACCGATTTCAAATGGTACTTACGACTTCACGAGGAAATGTTCGGCGAGGTTTGGGATTGGGCTGGCAAACTTCGAACACGCAACCTGAACCTTGGTGTTAATTGGCAGCAAGTACAGCCAGCGCTCTTCACCTTGCTGGGCGATTTGCCGGCGTGGGGTGAGTACGGAACGCCGATAATCGAACAGGCCGCAATGCTCCATCATCGAGCGGTTTCAATTCACCCGTTCATGAACGGAAACGGTCGCTGGTCCCGCATGCTGGCGAACGTCTGGTTGAAGCTGAATGACGAACCACCGACGGCATGGCCAGAGGAAACTATCGGTTCCGAATCAACAGTTCGAGCGAGCTATCTGGCCGCAATTCGGAATGCAGACCAAGGCGACTATTGCGACTTGATAAATCTTCACATCAACCATGCTCATACCGGATGAATCGCCAAACAGCAACGCTGTGCCCATTACGAAATGATTGCCATTCCCTCGATTAGAATCGGTTCACATAGTCGAACGCTTACCTTCAGGCGGCGAGCGACTCGCCGCCTGAAGGCGGTACTACGAGCGCGGCTGGGTCCGCCACTCTCCCGCGTGGCGGAGTGGCGGACCTGGAGAGGCGTTGATCCGTCTCAGCTGGGCGTCTGCACCTGGTAGCGCTTGTGGGCCGTTTCCGTGATGGCCTGGGCGAATTGCGGGTGGTCTTCCAGCGCCTTGGCGAAGCTGGCTTTTTCGAGAATGAACAGGTCGCAGCTGGTGACGGCGCGGATCGTGGCCGTGCGCGGTTGCGCGAGCAGCAGGCCGATCTCGCCGAAGAAGTCGCCGTCCTTCAGGGTGGCGATCCGCTTGTCCTGGGCGTCCAGCACCTCGACCTCGCCGCGGCACAGGACATACATCTCCTGGCCCGTCTCGCCCCGGCGGATGATGACGTCGCCGGCTGAGAACGTGACCGGCTTCAGCAGCATGACCAGGACGTTGAGCAGCACCGGATCGCAGGTGTGGAAGAGCGGCACCTTCGCCAGCACTTCGCGGTTGATGATCTCGGTCCACTTCCGGCCGTCGTTTTCGATCAGCTCGCACGATTTCAGCGGCCCCCAGGAACCGGCCGCGTAGTTCGGGAAATCCTCGGGCTGCTTCGCCGCCCAGCCGTCCATGATCGGCTGCGCGATGCGCCAGGCCGTCTCCACGAGGTCGGTGCGCGAGAACAAGGTCGCATCGCCAATCATGCAGTTGTAGATCAGCACCTCGTAGCCGGTGCCGCGCCCGGCGCGGAACGCCTCGCCGTAGGAGAACCGCATGTTCACGGGCTGGAGTTGCAGCGTCGGCCCCGGCACCTTGGTATGGAAGCGCAGCTCGATGCCCTGGTCGGGCTGGATGTGGAAGATCAGGCGGTTGGTGTCGAGGTGGTCCACCGCGGTGCCGCGGAAGATGACCTCGGGCGCTTTCTTGAACTCGACGACGATCTCGGTGCCGCGCTTCCACAGGCTCTTGCCCGAACGCAGGTAGATCGGCACCCCTTCCCAGCGCCAGTTGTCGATGAACAGCTTGAGGGCCGCGAAGGTTTCCGTGGCGGACTGCGGGTTGACGTCGGCTTCCGCACGATAGGCCGTCACCGGGCTGCCGTCCGGCTTGCGGCCCGGCCCGTACTGGCCGCGCACGGTGTACTGGTCGATCTCCTCCGGCTTCATCACGCGGATGGCTTCGAGCAGCCGGGCCTTGCCGTCGCGGATGGCGTTCGGCTGGAACGAGCTGGGCGGCTCCATGCAGACGTAGGCCAGCATCTGGAACATGTGGTTCTGGATCATGTCCCGCAGCACGCCCGAACGTTCGTAGTAGCTGCCGCGCCCTTCCACACCTACCGATTCCGCCACCGTGAACTGAATGTGATCGACGAAATGCTTGTTCCACAGCGGCTCGAAGATGCCATTGGAGAAGCGGAAGGCGAGGATGTTCTGGACGGTTTCCTTGCCGAGATAATGGTCGATGCGGTAAATCTGCTCCTCGCGCCAGTGCTTGAGGATTTCGCGGTTCAGCTCGATGGCGGAAGCCAGATCGTGGCCGAAGGGCTTCTCGACGATGACCCGCTGCCAGCCGCGCGTCCGCTTCTGGAAGCCCGCTTCGACCAGGCGGCTGGAGATCAGGCCGAAGACGACAGGCGGGGTGGCCATGTAGAAGAGCAGGTTGCCGTCGGTACCCAGTTCGGCGTCGAGTTGCTCGGTCAGCTGGGCGAGCCGGGCGAACGCCTGCGGATCGTCGAAGCTGCCGGGCGTGTAGTGCAGGCGCTGCACGAAGGCGTCGCAGACAGCCTGGTCGAACTGCTTGCGCGTGCTGAACTGCTTGAGGTCGCGCGCCATGCGTTCGCGGAACTCGGCGGTGGTCCACGCATCGCGGGCGATGCCGATGACCGCGAACGACGTGGGCAGCAGCTGGTCGCAGGCCAGGTTGTACAGCGCCGGCATCAGCAAGCGCTTGGTGAGGTCGCCGGAAGCGCCGAAGATGACCATCAGGCAGCCCGACGACGGCCGGGCGCCGGCGGCCTCGCTCTGGCTTTGGCCCTGGCTGGGAGACACGATCAGTTGCGTGGACATGCGGCGGAGTTCCTGTGAAGTCAGTGGTTCAATGGCCGGACTGATTGGACCGTCAGCGTATCGCACACCGGGCCGTCGCGGTTCGTTGGTTGCTTCAGCCCCGGAACTGGCTACTGCAAGGAGAAGGGGATGCCTCAACATAGGCGGCTTGCCGCCTTGGGGGTGGTCATCCCCCTGCGTAGCAGAGCATACGGCGGCATCGCTGTCAATCAAGTGGACGCCACCCAGTAGGTACACGGCCGCGACGGCCCAGACCTGGTGCGATGTCCAACGAGTGGCTGCCTGAAGTACGTCGGGCTTTCCAGCCCGACACGTCGCGCCAGGGGCTGACCGCGCCCGCTCGACGACACGGCGAATCGCCGGCGCGGTGTGTCGGGCTGGAAAGCCCGACGTACGGCCGGCGCTCAGGCAAGCACTCCGGGGACGCTGCAATAGACCAACCATCACGTCTCGGCAAAGGACCAGTGTTCCGGGAAGCAGGCCGCGGGGAAAATGGCCTGGGCTTCCCGGAGCATCTCGCGCCACTCCAGAGGTCGGTAGCGATCCGAGAGGTGAAACAGCACCAACCGGCCGACGCCCGCGCGCCGCGCCAGCATGGCGGTCTGCGTGCTCGTCATGTGATAGTTGCGTTGCGCCAGTTCCCGATCCGCTTCCCGATACTGGCATTCGCACACCACCGTCGCCACTCCGCGCAAGACTTCGCCGAGTTGCTCGCTGGCTCGTTCATCGAGCAGAAAATCCGTCAGGTAGGCGACCGCTTCGCGCGGGGCGACCGTACGCAAGTGGTCCTGCAACGCACGCACCTTCCGCGCCGTGCCATCGACGGTAATGGTTTCGTCGGGGTCGGCTGCCGGCCCGCGAATGCGTTGCAGCCAGGGTCCGGGCCGCAGCCCGAGCTGCGCCAGACGTGCAGTATCAATGTTGATGCGCGGGCTCTCGCGGACCACGTAGGCGACCGAGGGCGTGCCGTGGTTCATCAGGTAGGCTTCGACGCTGTAGTCCACACCCGTCAGGATCGCGGCCGACCGTTCGCGGCCACCGACGGCCTGCGGCTGGGCAAAGGCTTCGGCCAGCTCGAAGCGCGTAGTGTCGATGCGGTCGGCCGTCAGGTCGTGAACCTGCCAGCTGGCCTGCTGGCCGGCGACCAGGTTCCACAGGTAGCCCTGGAAGCGATGGTGCAGGATCGCCGCCGTGCGCGTCGGTCCCCAGATATGATTCTCCCGCGCCGTGCGGTTGTAGTTGCAGCGGAAGAACGTATCGAAGCCGGCGACATGGTCCATGTGCAGGTGCGAGAAGAACAGGTGGTCGATGCCCTGCACGTCGGCAAACGGCAGTTCATCCAGGCAGCCGTCGCCGCAATCGAAGAGCAGCCGGTGCATGGCCTGACCGCTGTTGACCGTCACCAGCAGGGCATTGTCGCGGCCCGGCCGCCCCAGTACCTGAATCGCAAGGCTCATGACGTTGCTCCCGCTGCGAGCTACTGACTGAGGGGTTTGCCGCCCGCTGGAGTGGTCCGCACAGCGGACCCTACGAAGTCACCGTAGGGTCTGCTGGGCGGACCGTCGTGCCCAGTCCGACACCCAGCCGCGAACCGCTTCAAGTTGCATCGTCCTGCTCTTCCCACACGCTGCGGTACGCGCCGACGGACTCGAAGTACGCGAACAGCCGTTGATAGAACGGATGGACGCCCAGCGTGGCGCTGTCGCCGACGACCAGCAGCAGGCGGCGGGCGCGGGTCAGGGCGACGTTCATGCGCCGCACGTCAGCCAGAAAGCCGATGTCATTGTCGCGGTTGGAACGCACCAGCGATACCACGACCGCTTCCTTCTCACGGCCCTGGAAGCCATCCACGCTGTCGATCTCCACTCCCGGCGCGGCAATGTGCTCGCGCAGCCAGCGGACCTGGGCCGCATACGGTGCGATCACCGCGATCTCGTCAGCCGGCACCCCGAGTGCGAGCAAGGCCCGCACCTTGCGGCCCACCAGCCGGCCTTCCTCCACGTTCAATCGGCTCTCACCTTCGGGTTCGAGTTGCTCGTCGTAGCCCGCGCCCGCCGTGTCAATGAACAGGACCGGATTGTCGGTGAGCGGGTTCGCCTGAACGCCGGGCAAAGCGCGCAGCAAGTGGCCGGCGACGGCGGGATCGGCGTGCAAGTCGCCTTCGTAGAACTCGTCCGACGAGAAGCGCATGATGGCTTCGTGCATGCGGTATTGCACCGCCAGCCGGCGCGTCACGGTGGGGCCGTAGCGGGCGACCAGCCGTTCCAGCAGGCTGACGCCGAAGCCCTGCTTCACCGCTTCGGCGGACAGCACCGTCGGCGGTAGCTGGCAGTGGTCGCCGGCCAGCACCACGCGCCGGCAACGCAGCAGCGGCAGCCAGCAGGCGGGTTCGGTGGACTGGCAGGCTTCGTCGAGCACCGCGAGGTCGAACTGGCGTTCGCCCAGGGTCGCCGCGTCAAGGCCCGTCAGCGTGGCGCAGAGCACATCCGCGCCGTTCAGGATGCGCTCGACGGCCTGCGCTTCCAGGCGTCGGGCTTCGGCCAGCAGTGCGCGGGCTTCCTGCCGCTGTTCCCGGCGCTCGCCGGGTTCGGGCCGGGCGCGGCGGAACTTGCTCGCCTGGCGAAAGAGGGCGAAGGCTTCCTTGGTGCATTTGCGGGCCTGGCGCATGGCGTCGTGGTCATCGACCAGCAGGTCCAGGGTGTGGGCCTGCAAGGCGGGCAGGACGCGCGCCGGATGACCCAGGCGCACGGCGCGCTCACCCACCGCGACCAGGCGTTCGAGCAGGTTATCGACGGCCAGGTTGCTCGGCGCGCAGGCCAGCACCTTCTCGCCGCGCCGGATCGCCTGACGAATCAGTTCGATCACGGTGGTCGTCTTGCCCGTGCCCGGCGGCCCGTGAATGATGGCCAGGTCGCGGGCGGACAGTGCGAACTGCACGGCGGTGCGCTGCGACGGATTGAGCGCTGTATCGAGCGGTTCGACCTCGACCTCGGCGACGAATTCCGGCGGCGCTTCGCCGAGCAGCGTTTGCCGCAGTTCCGCCAGGCGCTCGCGCTTCGCCGCACGCACCCGTTCGAGCGCGCCGCGCTGGCGCAGCCGGGCAATCTCGTCATGCGCCAGATCGACGCGGTAGGTCGCCTCCTTCTCGTCCGGCGGTTCGTCGAGGGCGACGCGCAGAGTGGCGTCGGAACGGCCGCAGACGACGCCGCGCCAGCTTCCCTCCGGCGCGCTGAGCTGCACCGGAGAGCCGATCTGCAAGCGCGTCCAGGGCAGCGCCAGGGTGCGGTTGCGCTTGCCCAGCGTCAGCAGGCAACGGCCGCCCAGACCGCCGGTCTCGTCGAGGATGGCCAGCTCGACCAGCGAGTTGCCGGTGCGTTCCGCCTCGGCGGGCGTCAAGCGCTGCCAGCGATCGCGTGCCTGCCGCGCTTCGGCCTCGGCTTCCAGGTCGAGCAGGCGTCCCAGGCGTTGAAAATGGTCCTCGGACAAGGGAGGTGTCCTCCGGTTGCGTCAGCCCGTCTCCCGCAGCAACATGGCCAACAGCAGCATCTTGACGAATGGCTGGTCCTGGATGATCGGGGCGAAGGAGACCTCGACCGTCTGCCCGTCGCGGCGCGTGGCAGCCAGTTCCTGACCGTCCACCGCCAGCCAGCGGCCGGACTGGCCGTCCGTGCTGGGCTCGAAGCGTGCCAGGCGCTCTCCCCCCCCATCGCGCGCCAGCTGGGCGCGCACGCTGCCGACGCGCTGCCCTTCGGCATCGTCCACCAGCCAGCCCTGCCCCCAGCCGGGGGTCAGGGTGAACAGCAGTGATTCGTCCGCGCCCTCAACCACTTCGAGCAGCGGCCGTTTCCGGCCAGCGAACCAGAACGAGGGCGGGGGAGTGCGGCGACGGGCGACGCCGAGGAGTTTGCCGTCCACGGCGTTCAGAATCGACCAGCGCGGCGCGTCGGCGGCCTGCGTACCGGGCGTCAGCCGCAACGATTGACATTCCAGCATGACTTACTCGACGAGACGACCGCTAGGACCAGGCTAAACCGCAAGCGTGGACGCACCCGCTGGCGGTTTCGCACGGTTCTGGACGACACTCTCGAAAACGCTTGCAAACCCGGCGCGCCCGCCCGACAATGGACGGACTTCAACCTTCCAACAACGCAGGCCAACCGGCTCGGACCTCCGCCGGTGGGGTGGTATTTTACCCCCAGGTGAATGCGTGCGACAAAGGTCCGATAACTTTTGCGCGGGTCGGTTGACGACCGGATTTTCGTAACCTATGGTTTGGATGATCCTGGTGCGATAGCACGTTTCGCCGGGGGCGGCGGAGTCGCCTCGTTGTGGAATCCTGATGGTTCCTGGAACCTCTGGGAGCGCTACCGATGTCTCCGATCTTCGCGCAAGCCATGCCAGCCCTCGCCGTGGCGATCATCTACTGCATCTGGCGCTGGGCGCACGACCAGGAAATGGCCCGCCATCGCCGTTTGCGCGAGCGGGTGGCCTACATGCTCTGGTCCGCTGCTCACGAAGTCGATTGAGAGCCGGGGCGAAAAGGGGACGGGACTCGTTGCCGGAACGGCCCGTAGGGTGCTTCGCACAACGAGTCCCGTC
>JAEUIF010000726.1 GCA_016795185.1 Planctomycetia bacterium
TTGCCGAAGACCACAACCTGACGCACGGCATGGATGGGCACGCGGTTCAGTTCCTGGCCGTCCTTGCGGATGACCAGGTGCTCGGAACGCTTGCCGACGTAGGCGCCGGGTTCCTGGAGGTAGAGCACCGCGCCGTCGTCGGACTGCGGGATGACGCGCGTCAGGCCGGCGGGAGTATCGGTGCTGGCCTGCTGCGGGCGCTGCACCTGGTAGAGCGTTTCTTCGGGCAGGCAGACGGGGGCCAGCGAGCAGCCGTGACAGCGGTGGCGCAGTTCGGCCGGCAGCGGGGCCGGCGGAGTGTCGCGGGCGGAGAGTTCGCGGATCTGCGCGATGGCGGCGCGGGTGGTTTCGCGCAGGCGGTCGTCGAACACGACTTCAACGCGCTCGCGCGAGCCGGCGCAGAACTGCACGCCGCGGCGCACCGGCTGGCCGCGTTCCTCTTCGAGCAGCAGGCCCTGGGCGCAGAGCTGCACGGCGTCGTTGTCCCAGACGGTGGGGCGGCCGGCCTCGTCGCGCGGCGCGGAACCGTGCTTGGTTTCGACGGGGTAGACCTCGCCGTTCTTCTCCTCGACCAGATCGAGCACGGCGGTCAGACCGAGGCGCGTGGAACTCAGCGGCACGGAGCGGGTGCCGCTCGCACCGCCTTCCTTGCGCGGGCGCTGGGCCAGGCCGGGATCATCGACGCGGCGATGGTCGAAGAGGCCGGCCTCGACGTGCTCGTTGATCGGCATGACTGCATCGACGTATTGCAGGTAGTAGAGACGTGGGCAGTAGGTGACCTGATTCAAGGCACGGACGGGGATCAGGTCGAGCGGGGCGGGGTTCGACATCTGGGGACTCCTGATGGTGGTGAGTCGCGCAGCGCTCGCCTGCGGCTCGCGGCTAAACGGGGTAACGTTATTCCGCCAGGCGCAGCTTGCCTGGTGTGGGGTCGATGGCGACCAGCAGCGGGCGGGTCATGTGCGGGAAGGAGACGATCGCCTGGCCCGGCGCCAGGCCCGCTACCCGGTTCCAGAGGGCGGGATCGATGCCGCTGACCGTGCGCTTCAGGCCGTCGAGCACGTGCGGGTCGGTCAGCTTGTGCAGGATGAAGCTGTTCACCAGCCCCAGCACCTGACGCGGCAGGTGGGCCGGCAGCTGCGTCACGAACGCCAGCCCCAGGTAACGCTTCCTGCCTCGCTTGGCAATTCTCGCGACCTGCTCGAAGAGGATTTTCAGCTTGTCGATGCGCTCGGCGCTCAGGAACTCGTGCGCTTCCTCGATGACGATCAACACTCGGGGCAACGTCGCTTCCAGCTTCTGGTCCTTGGTTTTCTCGTAGGCTTGATAGGCGTGGTCCTGGGCGTCCTGCACGCCGCGCAGGATGTCGGCGATGACCAGATTGTTCAGCTCGGAGGCGCCGGAATCCGACAGGTCGAGGATCGAGACCTGCCCCGGCTTCAGCAGGTCGGTGTAGCTCATCGGCTTGACGCCGTCCTGCTCGTTGTAGAAGACCCGCAGCCGTTGCAGCCGCCAGAGCTTGCCCAGGAGCGCTTTCCAGGAGATGACGTTGCCGGGCATATCGGTGGCGTTCAGGCGAATCGTCAGGGCGCGTTTGCCTTCGGGCGTCGTCAGGATCGAGTTGAACGGTTTGAACTCTTCAGTAGGCGGCTCCTCGGTCTTGTTCTTCTTGCCGTCGCGGCCAGCGCGGTCGGCTTTCGCCAGGCAGGCGCTGGCGATGTCGATCAGGAACGACAGCGTCAACCGGGGATAGCCGCGCTCGAATTCGTCCAGCTCCAGGACGATGCGCTCCTGCTCGGCGCGCTGCTGCGCCGTGACGTTCTTCTGCGGAAAAATGTCCAGGTCGCGCATCACGTCTTTGGCGATGTCGTAGGCCTTGAGGAAGCGCACTTGCTGCGCCTCGGAATCCGACAGGCCGAGAATTTCCATCGCGGCGTAAGGCGACAGCCGGGCGAATTGCAGCGAAAACGCCTGCACGTGCGGGTGCTGCGGGTTGATCGTTTCCCGGCCCGCCAGGTGATAGAGTCGGGTGCGGTCGGGCGGCAGGGCGGTCGGTTCCAGGCCGCGTTCCTTCAGGGCCAGCACCATGTCGTCGTGGTCGGTCGGTTCGTGCAGGTGGGTGTACTCGCCTTCCACGTCGAGGACGATGACGGCCATGCCGGCGGCCTGGGCCTGCTGGATCAGCCGGGCCACGGTGGTCGATTTACCGCTGCCGGTGGTGCCGAGGATGGCCAGGTGCCGGGGCAGCACCGACTTTTTCTGCGAGGGCACGTTCACCACCAGGTTTTCGTGGCCAACGACCAGGCCCAGGCGGATGTCGCCCTCGGTGCGCAGCACGACGGCGGCTTCGGCGTCGCTCAGCGGCACGATCGGGCTGTTGGGCAACGGCCGCAGCCGGGGCGGCACCAGCGTGCCGTCCTTCAGTTCCTCGCCGAGAATGGCCAGCTGCGCCCGGCCGTGAAACGGCGGCAGGTACTCGCCGCCGCGCGTGGCCACGGTAACGAGCATGTGCGAATCGCCGCGCAGGCTGTCGGGCTCGGCGAACGGGCCGGCGGCGACGATGCCCAGGTAGCGCCGGCCGTCCCGGCTGTGGATGCGCACCAGCATCTGCGACGGTGCAAGGTTGATCTTGTCCTGGGCCAGCAGCACGGTGACGCTGTTGTCCTCGCTGCCGGGCAGGTCGAACATGGTGCTGCCGATGGCGCCGGGGACGCCGGGAGGCGTGGGCGAAGCGCCTCCCGACGCCTGCATGTCGGCGTCCAGCTGTTGCCGCAGTTGCTCCGGGGTGGTGCGGGCCGGCGCGGCGGTTGCCTGCCGTCGTTCGGCTTCGGGCGCTGCGCCGTCAATGAAGTAACTCATGCGGGGCCTCCTGGGGGATTCGCCGACGATCAATTAGCTGTCAGCTATCAGCTATCAGCCATTAGCTGTCAGCTATCAGCCATTAGCTGTCAGCAATGCCGTGGTTCACCGGGAGCGGGTGGAGCGTTCGCTGAAGTAACGCCAGGGGACGCCGGCCGCCGCGTAGGCTGATTCGCTCAGACCGTGCAGCGTGCCACGGAACATCGACCGGCAGACGTGGTCGGCCAGGTCGAGCAGCAGCGGGAAACCGCGATGCTCCTGGAGCATGCCGTCGGCCAGCACCAGCCGGCCGGCGACCAGGGCGTGGTCGGCGTGGGCGTAGAAGAGCTGCGCCGTCGCGTAGGCGCTGGCGCGGTAGAGGCCAACCACCACTTGCGAGGCGACCTCGTCGATGAAGCGCGGAATCCAGTCGGCGGGCGTCAGCGCTGCACCGTCCCAGTCGAGCGTGGTGCGGACGCCGACCTTGAAGCGCTCCTGCGAGAACCAGCGGTGCAGCGAGTCGGCCAGCGTTTCGACGATGGCGAACTCCAGGGGCCGCAGCGCCTGGCCGATGGTCAAGAGCACGCGGTCGCGCGGCTCGCTGGCCACGTAGACGAACTTGCGGTGGCCCTGGATCAGCTCGCGCAGCAGTTGCGTGCCGGCGACCATCAGTTCCAGCAGGCCCGCGCCGGTGAGCAGTTCGTAGGTGATCGGGTTGCCGTGGCCCAGCCGCCAGATCGCCTGTGAGCGCCGCAGCAGCACCGCCCGCTCGGCGTAGTCGAGCAGCGTCTTGCGGACCAGTTCGCCGAGCGGGTCTTCGGGAGAGTGGCGCTGCTGGCCCTCGCGGCGCGCGCGGCGTTCGAGCAGTTCCAGGACTTCGGCCACTGGGTCGGCGCAGTGCTGCCGCAGGTCGCGGCGGAACAGCCGCTGGCTCCAGGTGCCCTGGTCGCCGCGATACGACACCAGGCTGACGCCGACCTGATAGACCGTCAACGGCAGCGTATCGTGGACTTCCATCGTGCCGTCGCAGCACTCGACGCCGCCGGTGAACAGCAAGCCGCGCTGCAAGCGCTCCAGTTCCGCGGGCGTGGCCTGATGCACGCCGGCATCCTTCGGCGCTACCGGACGCTCTTGCAAGCGCGGGAAGACCACGTCGCGCAGTTGCTTCTGGTAATCGGTCTCGCGGGCGACGGCATCGCGGATTTCACGCTCGATGCGGGCGAACTCCCGGCCCAGGTCGGGGCCGACGCCCCATTGGGTCACGTCGAGCACCTGGCGCAGCTCCTCGCCGAAGCTGGCGTGGAATTGCTCGGCGGTGGCGTCGCCAAGCGTCAGCTGCCGCAGCGGTCGAGAGTCGGCCGGCAAGGTCGCGCCGTTGGCGGGTGCGGTGGACATTTTTGTTCCTCCCGAGTGCTTCCGATGCTCGTCGCGAAAGTTCGACAGGATTTTTCAGGAAAGCAGGCCGAGTCGTCCGAGCAGCGCGGGCGGTGCGGCTGGCAGCAGCCATGCGGCGTAAGTGCCGGCCGCCGATGCGGGCAAGCCGAACTCGCGTTGTAGCACGGCAATCAGTTCCGCCGGCCCCAGTCCCTGGCCGTAGCGCGCCTCCAGGATGTCGGCTGGCGCCAGCAGTTCGTAGGCCAGCAGGTCGGCGGCCTCCTCGGCGTCGGCGGCCTGATCGCGTTCCAGCAAGTGGAAGAAGTAGCCGAGCGGCACGCGGGCCAGCAGGGCATCGACCCGTTCCGTCGCGGTGGGCGGCCGCTGCCCGTCAAGGACTTCGAGGGCTTGCGGTCCCAGCTGGCGGATGGCCGCGCGGCGCGGTTGCCAGTAGTCGCGCAGGAAGTGCGCCAGCTCGTGTGCCAGCGTGAAACGCTGTTCGTCCTCGGGGTCCGCGCCGTCGATGAAGACGAAGCCCTGGCCGCGCTGGGCCATCAGGCAGCCGCGCAACGCCCGGTCGGCGCTGCGGCACGGGCAGGGTACGCCGTTGCGTGCCAGCCAGTCGCGCACGACCGCCAGGCCCAGGTGCGGCAGGTCGATGATCGACAACGGCAGTGCTCGGCATGCCGGCCCGCGCAACTGGCGCGGGAATGGCTCTCGCCGCCCGGCCGCCGTCCAGAAGGCCGCGGCCAGCTCGTGGACCCAGCCGGCGACCATCATGGCTTCTTCTCCACGGGAGGCGGCGGTTCGTCGGGCTGTTCGCGCGCTGCGAGTAGATAGCCGGCGTCGCTCGCTGGGGTTTCGGAGGCACGCAGCGACAGCAGGTTCTGTCCCCGGCGCACTACCTGCGCCAGCACCTCGGCCTCGACGGCAAAGCGTTCGGCGATGCGGTCCACATCCTGGCCGAAGCCGGGCGGCTCCGCGCGCGGCATCCGGCACAAGCGCAGCAACGGCAGGTTTTCCATCGGGCACCTCAGGCGCGCGGCCAGCGCGGCATCGTCCAGCCCCTCGCTGCGGGCGTACAGCGCCAGCGCTGGGGCCAGGAACCAGGCATCGTTCGCCACGCGCCGCGCCAGGTAGTTGAGGGAATCACTCATTGGCTTGCCGTGCCCGTTTCCAGCGGTGCTTCAGTTTGTCCTTGAGGCGGTTGACCGCGTCCACCTGCTCCTCGGCCGGCAGCTGGGTCAGGCCGCAGGTTTCGGCCCAGACCGCCGAACTCCGCTCGCCATGCAGCAGCAGGCCGACGCCACGCACCTCATCATCCGTCAGTCCATCGAGCACGTCGACCGGCACCGCTTGCCATAGCTCTGCTTCCGCCTCGGCCTGCTGCATGGGCAGCGAGGGATCGTCGTCCCGCCCCAGGTACTTCCCGACATCTTCCGAATGTTCGACGGAATTCCAGGGCACGCGCCCCCGCTGATGCCGGAATTCGCTCCGCCGGAGATTGCGCAGGTCGCACAGCGCCGCCAGGCGCAGGTACGCTTCAAGGGTTTGTTTTTCGGGCCGATAAGCGGCCGGCCGCTTGATGAAATCCAATAACGCTTGGCCGGCCGCTTCCAGGTAAAGGTGGGGATCGACGCCGCGCAGGCAGGTGGTCAGCCAGGCGGCCAGGGGATCGAGAAAGGCTTCCGCGAGGTCGGACGAAGCAGTGGGATCGCCGGCCAGGAGGCGTTGCAGGAGCACCAGTTCATCGTCGTGGTCGGGCGAAGCGGCCATCGGACTTCCGTGAACCGGAATGAGCGGAGAGGGGCTCGGGCGAGCCCCAATGCAGGCAGTCTAGCGTATCCAGTAGCTGCCGCAAGCAAATCCCGTCGTCAAAGTCGCACAGGATTGGTCGGCGAATTCCCCGGAATTAACCGCGGGACGACAAGTGTGGCCCTGACTACAACCACGCCGAAGCGCGGTGCGTCCGCGTCGACGCGGACTATTTAGCCTTTGGTCGAACCCACCTGTTAGCAGGCCATCACAACCGGCCAGAAATGGGCGCGCGCTAAGCGGCCCTGTTGAGGAAGGAATCAGGGAAGATTTCCTCCAAGGCCCGGGCGCCGTCGTCCGGCAGGTCGGTGCCCTTGGAGACCGTCTCGACCACGGCGTTCTGCTGACAGGGCAGGAAGCAGCAGGCGTATGCGAGCAGTAGCCATTTCTCGATGATGCGGCGCACGCCCTTCAGGTCGGGATGCTTGGCGATCTCGGCGTCCGTGGGTGAACGCACCTGGAGCGGCAAGAAGCCGATGGACTTGCCGCGCAGCAGGTCGGCTTTGACCAGCTCGTAGGCGTAGTCCGGCAGCCAGTCGTCTTGCGGCCAGCTTTCGGGCCGGGGCTCGCCGCCCAGTTCGGCCACGCCGCCGAAGACAAACAGCCGGATGCCGCGCACGGGGATGCCGAAGCGCCGCGCCACGAAGGCGTGGCCCAGTTCGTGCAGGAGGATAGAGACGAACAAGCCCAGGGCGGCCAGCAGGCCCAGTCCCCAGTACACCCGACGGTCGGCAGTATATTCGGGCAAGGTCTGGGGAAAGAAACCATTGGCCAGGGGCCAGGAGATCAGGAACACGGCCAGAAACCAGCTCCAGTGGTGCCGGAAGGGAACCCCCAGCAGCCCGCCCAGGTTGATGTCGCCGGTCATGGTCGCACCTCGAAAGCCTGCCGACAGCCCTGGGGCCGGGCAACCCCGTAGTCCCAGTACGGACTCCGGCAGATGTTCAGCAAATTCCGAGCCGCCGGGCCGAGCGCGAGAACAGGGCGCGGCGATTTGCCCGACCGTGCACGGACGTTCGTGCGCCGGGAACTTCGGCATTCCGGGCGGTCAGTGTCGGGTGCGAAAGGCTTCTCCCCGCCGACGAGGGCGAGGGGCGTCCGGGACGGACTCTTACCGGTCAAACGGCGGAAACGCCGGTCGAGTCGTGGGGGACGGTCCCGGCCGTCCGGCGCGGCGTCGGCTGGAACATCTCGCCTTGCAGCGTGTGGCCGACGAGGAACTTCTCAATCTCGACGAGGACGTAAAGGGCCAGGCCCCAGGCGAAGACCGCCAGCCAGGCGTCCCAGCCGATGGGGGCCGTCTGGAAGAGGCGGTTCATGGGCGCGGTGTGCACGAACAGGGCTTGCAGGGCAAGCATGCCCAGCGCGCCCGCGATCGCCGGCTTGTTGGAGAGCAGGCCGAGTCGCAGGACGGACTGGGTGAGGGAACGGCAGTTGAACAGATAGAACACCTCGCCGACGACGATCATGCTGGCGGCCACCGACTGCGCCTCGGCGAGGCTGGCCCCCCGGAACCGCACCATCCAGTTAAACAAGCCGAAGGAGCCGAGCAAGAGCAGCAGGCTCACGAAACCCACCCGTTTCAGCAGCTTGTCGCTCAGGATCGGGGTCCGCGCGTCGCGCGGCGGGCGTTGCATGATGCCGGGCTCCTTCGGCTCGAAGGCCAGCATCAGGCCCAGCGTGATCGCGGTCATCATGTTGATCCACAGGATCTGCACCGGCGCGATGGGCAGCGCCGTGCCGAGCAGCACGGCCGCCATGATGACCAGCCCCTCGCCCACGTTGGTCGGCAGGGTCCAGACGATGAACTTGGTCAGGTTGTCGAAGACGCCGCGGCCCTCCTCGACGGCCGCCTCGATGGAGGCGAAGTTGTCGTCGGTGAGGACCATGTCGGCGGCTTCCCGGGCCACGTCGGTGCCGCCCTTGCCCATGGCGACGCCGATGTCGGCCTGCTTCAGCGCCGGCGCGTCGTTGACGCCGTCGCCGGTCATGGCGACGACGTGGCCGCGCGTCTGCAAGGCCCGGACCAGGCGGAGCTTCTGCTCGGGGGCCACGCGGGCGAACACGGCGGTCGCGTCGGCCGCGTCCACCAGTTCCTCGTCGGTGTACTGGGCCAGCGCCTGGCCGGTGAGCGCCGGCTGGTCGCTGCCGTCGAGCCCGAGCTGCGAGGCGATGGCGGCGGCGGTCAGGGCGTGGTCCCCCGTGATCATCTTGACCCGAATGCCCGCCGACTGACAGGCGCGCACCGCGGTCACCGCCTCCGGGCGGGGCGGGTCGATCATGGCTTGCAGGCCGAGGAAAGTCAGCCCGGCCGCCACGTCCGCATGGCCCACGGCCGCCGTCCCGGCGGGCAGTTCCTTGCGGGCGAACGCCAAAACGCGCAGGCCGCGCGCCGCCAGGTCGGCGACCTGCGTCTGGACTGCTTCCGGGGACAGCGGCTGGGTGTGGCCGGTCGCGTCGAGCGCCGCCGCGCAGCGCTGGAGGATCGCTTCCACGGAGCCCTTGGCGTACACGAGTCGCGGCCGCTCGGCACCCTGGTCGTGCAAGGTGGCCATGTAATGGTGCTCGGACTCGAACGGGACCGAGTCCACGCGCGGCAACTCCTCGCGCAGCACCGGGGCGTCCAGGCCGCCCTTGACGGCGACCACCAGCAAGGCCCCCTCGGTCGGATCGCCCTGAATGGTCCAGCCGGCCGGGTCGTGCAGGAGTTGGCTGTCATTGCAGAGCACTCCGGCGCGCAGCGCTTCCAGCAAGGCGACCCGGCCGTGAAAGTCGCCGACCGAGAGGTGGGAGGCGCCCGCGCCGACCTCGCTCGCCGCCTGGATCACGCCTTCCGGCCGGTAGCCGACTCCGGTGGCTGCGTAACGTTCTCCGCCGGCCGCCAGCGTGGTCACCGTCATCTGATTCTCGGTGAGCGTGCCGGTCTTGTCCGAGCAGATGACCGTGGTGCTGCCCAGCGTTTCGACCGCCGGGAGCTTGCGGATGATGGCCCGCCGCCGCGCCATCCGGGACACGCCGATGGCCAGGGTGATGGTGATGGCCGCGGGCAGCCCTTCGGGGATGGCGGCGACCGCCAGGGCCACGGAAGCCATGAAGATCTCGACCACCGATTGCCCGCGCGCCACGCCCACCAGGAAGTTCACCGCCGCCAGCGCCAGGATGATGACCAGCAGGACCTTGCTGAAGCGGGCGAGGCGCCGCGTCAGCGGCGTCTGAATGTCGTCCGCCGTGGCGATTAGCCGGGAGATGCGCCCGACCTCGGTGTGGTCCCCCGTGGCGACCACGACCCCCGTTGCCTGGCCATACGTGACCAGCGTCGAACCGTACGCCATGTTCTTGCGGTCCACCAGCGGCACGTCGAGCGCCAGAACGGCCAGGTCCTTCTGCACCGGCACCGACTCGCCCGTCAGTGCCGCCTCGGCGACTTGCAGGTCGCGGCAGCGCAGCAGCCGCAGGTCCGCCGGCGTCTTGTCGCCCGATTGCAGCAGGACGATGTCCCCCGGCACGATGCCCACCGAGTTCACCCGCAGCTTACGGCCGCCCCGGATCACGGTGGCTTCGGTCACCAGAGTTTGCGCCAGCGCCTCGATGGCTTTCAGGGCCTTGGCTTCCTGGAGGAAGCCGATGACGGCGTTCACCAGCACGACGCCGAAGATCACGGCGGCGTCCACGAACTCCTCCAGCGCCAGCGTGACCACCGACGCCGCGAGCAGGATGTAAACGAGCGGTTGATGGAACTGCAACAGAAACCGTATCAGGAAGCCGTGGCCGCGGCGAGCGGTGAGCACGTTGCGGCCGTACTTGGCTTGCCGGCGAACGACCTCGTCCTCCTCGATCCCTTGCTGGGCGTGCGTCCCGGTCAGCCGCACCACCTGCTCGGCGGTCAAGCCGTGCCAGAGCTGCTCCTTCCATGTGTCCATAGGCCTCCTCGCGTCATTCGATTCCCAGAAAGCGCCGGCCGCCGATTGCTCAGGCAGTCGTGCCGCGGTGGTCAGCAGTCAAGGTAGGAAGTCGCTCAGGCCTGTTCCAACTTTTCGGCCCGATGCCGATAGTAGCCGGCCAGGTCCGGCCGATCCAGCCGTTCATACGCCTCGGCCAGTCCCCGCGTGGCCGCCACGTGGAAGGGGTTGTGCGCCAGGGCCTGCCGGAATCGGCCGACGGCCGCGTCCGGCGCGCCGGCGGCGAGCGCCGTGCGGCCGTCGACCATGAGCTGTTGAATCAGCTGTAATTCGCCCTCGAAAAGTTCCTCCAGCACGTCCTCTTCCTTGACGGTCAGCAGGGAACAGGGGAGTCGCTCCAGCACGCGGCGGGTCGTGCTGCCCAGCAGGACGCGCACCAGGCCCGTGCGCCCGGTCGCCCCCATGACGCTCACATCGGCCTGATGGTCGCGGGCGGCGGCGAGGATCTGCTCGTGGGGTGAGCCGTACCGGACCTCCGTCCTGGTTGCGACCCCGTGGGCGGGGATGCCGGCCACGAACCGGTCGAACTCCTCCCGCCACTTGGCGTCATACTCGGCCCGGGCGTCCGCCAGTTGCCCGGTTTCGGCGGCCGCGGTCAGCCAGGACACCTCCGGCACGACGGTCAGGACAACAAGTTCGCCCCCGAGCGCCTGGGCTAGCCGGACGGCGTTGCTTAAACCCTGTGCCGACGGGCCGGACTGATCGACCGGGCAGAGGATCTTGCGGAAGGCGAGGTCCGGCTGGCCGGGCCGCACGGCCAGGACGGGCTGCGGGGCGTGCTCGATCACGGTGACGGCTGTGGGGCCGCCCGAGAACTGGAAGAGCCCGGTGCGGTCCCCGGCGCCCATCAGGATCAAGTCGGCATCGAGTTCCCGTGCCCTGTCCAGGATGGTATGCGCCGCCGGGCCGACCGCGAGGGACATGCCGGCGACCTCGACCTGCTGGCCGGCGAGTTGCGCCGCCAGGACGTGGAGGGCCACCTCTTTCTCCGGTTCTTGCCGGTGGGCCGGCCAGTTCGGGAGCGGCTCCATGACATGGAGCAGGGTGACGCGCGACCCGAAAGCCGCCGCCAGCCGGACGGCGGCCTGGGCCGCCGCCTGGCTGGCCGGCCGAAAGTCCGTGGCCAGCAGGATCGATTTCAACATGCGCATGGCTCGGCGTCTCCTGGTTCTTCGCGGTTATGCCTGCGGGAATTTGCGCCCGTCCCCGCAGCGGGCGCACTTTACGCTCGTCATGGGCCGGTCCCGACCTGTCGCGTACTGGCTCGGTTCACGGCCCCCGGTACAGCGCGGGCTCCGCCGCTGGCGCGCTCCCCGACCGCCTCACGGGCCGCGCAGGATCTTCGACCAGACGACCACCGCTAGTGCGAGGCACAGGACCGTCAGCACAATGAGGACACGGCGGAAGGTAAGAAGTTGCGGGGAGTCCTCGTCGCCGTCACTCCCCGGAAATCCGTTCATCTCCCTGACCTCCAGCGGAGAGCCTGGGCGGTCCGGGGGACGGAGCTCGTTGTCGGAACGGCTCGCAGGATGCTGAGCACAATGAATCCGTCCCCTGTTCGCTCAGGCTCCGCGATTGAACCGAGTGGTTGAACCTGGAACTCCCTCAACCGCCGCGGGGACCGCCGTGCCGGGCGGGTGGCGTCAGCCCCACGAGATCCCTGCTGGCCGTCCACGTGCGTCAGCAGCAGCGGCTGCGCCTGCACCTGCTTCGTCGAGGCTTGCAAATGACATGCCGGCGGAGCGGCCGGCGGGGCGCCAGGGCCACTACCACCTGCCGGCCGCCTATGACGATTGGCTGGGAAATGCAGTGTGGGGCTGCCGCCAGGAGCCGTGGAGCCGGTGCGGCGGAAAAGTCCGGCGCGCCGCGGGCGTCACTCCGTGGGCAGTATTTGCTCCTCGTGCTCAGTCTCCGCGAGGTGTTTCTCCAGGGCCATGCCCAGGGCGCGCAGCTTGGCGCGGAGCGTGTTGCGCGACATTCCCAGGAGTTCACTGGCCCGCACCTGGTGCCCCTTGACGTGGCGCAACACTTCCATCAGGACGAGGCGGTCGAACTCCGCGCCCGCCTTCTGGTAGATGTCCGTCGCGCCGGCCTGGAGCAAACCGCGGACGAACTGGACGATGTCCGGCGCCCCCGATTCCCCCGCCGGCGGAGTGGCACCGGCGGGGGTTCCGCAGCGGACGCTCTCGGGGAGACACTCGGCCGTCAGCACCTCGCCGGCCGCCAGCACCAGGGCGTAACGGATCGTGCTCTGGAGTTCCCGGACGTTGCCGGGCCAGTCATACTTCTCCAGGAGGCGCAGGGCGTCCGGGGAAACGGACCGGACGTGCTTGCCCAGTTCGCGGTTGACCAGCTTGACGAAGTGTTCGACCAGCGGGGCCAGGTCTTCGCGCCGCTCGCGCAGGGCCGGCAGGGTGATGGTGAAGACCTTGAGCCGGTAGAACAGGTCCTTGCGGAAACGGCCGGCAGCCACGAGGGCTTCCAGGTTCTGGTTGGTGGCGGCGAGCACGCGGACGTTGGTCTGCACGGTCTCATTGCCGCCGACGCGCTCGAAGCGCTGCTCCTGGAGCAACCGGAGCACCTTGGCCTGCGTGGCGGGGGTCATGTCGCCGATCTCGTCCAGGAAGAGCGTGCCGCCGTGGGCCTGCTCGAACTTGCCGATGCGGCGGCGGTCGGCGCCAGTGAAGCTGCCGCGCTCGTGGCCGAACAGCTCGCTCTCCAGCAGCGATTCCGGAATGGCGGCGCAGTTGATGGCCAGGAATGGCGCCGCGCTCCGGGGGCTGTGGTGGTAGACGGCGCGCGCGACCAGCTCCTTGCCGGTGCCGCTCTCGCCGAGGATCAGCACCGTCATGTCCTGGGGGGCCACGCGCCCGACCGCCTTGTACACCTCCTGCATGGCCGGCGAGCGGCCGACGATCCGGTCCACCTCGCCGGCCGCCGGCGCGTTGTCGTCGAAGACGGCGGGCACGTGCCGCAGGCGGCTCAACTCGATGGCCCGCGTCACCGCCCCGCGGAGCTGGTTGAAATCGACCGGCTTGACCAGGTACTCGTAGGCGCCGCGCTTCATCGCCTCGATCGCCGTCTCGGTGGTGGCGTAGGCGGTGATGAGGATCACCGGCAGGCGCGGGTCAATCTGGTGCATGCGCTCGAAGGCGTCCAGGCCGGACTGGTCCGGCAGGCGGATGTCGAGGATGACGGCGTCGGGCCGCTCCCGCTCGACGAGGCCGACGCCTAGCTTCGCGGTGCGCGCCGTCAGCACCTCCAGCGCCGCCGTCCCCAGACGTTTCTTCAGCGAGTACAGGACGTTGGGCTCGTCGTCCACGATGAGCAATTTCGGCACGGCAGGCGTCCTCCGTTACAGGGTCGACGGCACGGCCCGCGCGGGCGGGGCCGGTGGCCGGGCGTCCGGGGCCGCAGGCGCGGCGTGCAGCGGCAGGCGAATGGTGAACACGGCGCCGCCGCCCGACCGGGGGTCCGCGGCAATCTGCCCGCCGTGCATCTCGACGATCCGCTTGCAGATCGACAGGCCCAGGCCCATGCCGGTGTCCTTGGTCGAGACGAAGGGCTCGAAGATCCGCGGCCCCAGCTCGGCCGGGAGGCCGCAGCCGGTGTCCGCCACCTGGACCGTCAGCCACTCGCCCGGGCACGGCTCCCCTACGGGGCCCTTGGCGTCCGGTTCGTCGTCCTCGCGGGGGAGGATCTCGATCCGCACCGTCCCGCCCTCCGGGGTGGCGTCCAGGGCGTTGAGCAGCAGGTTGAGCAGGACCTGGCGGACCTGCACCATGTCGGCTTCGATCACGACGGGCTGTCCCGGCACGTCGCACTCGACGCGCACGCCGCGCTGCTCCGCCCGGCCGGACACCAGGTACGCCGCCTGCTCGACGACCGCGCGGGCCTCGAACGGCCGCTTCTCCGGCTGGGGCGGCCGGGCGAAGTCGAGAAAGGTCTGGATCGACCGCTCGAGGCGCGTGATCTCCTCGTGGAGCACCGCCAGGTCTTCCGGACTCAGACTGACCGCGGCGTCCGGCGCGGCGGCCGGTTGCACGAGGATCTTCATGGCCATCAGCGGGTTGCGCAGCTCGTGGGCGAGTCCGGCCGCCATCTGGCCGACGGCGGCGAGTTGCTCGGCCCGCAGCACTTCGCGCTCGCTGTGGTGCAGCCGGGCGACCACCGTGCCGGCCTGCTGGGCGACCTTCAGCAGGTTGGCTTCCAGGTCCTGCAACTCCTGGCCGGGGGAGACGGCCACGGGGCTGGCCGCCTGGTTGAGCTTGCCGGCCGCATCCTGAATCGGCCGACTGAGCTTCCCGATCGAGTGGGCGATGTTGCGGGCGATGCCGTAGCCCGCCAGCAAGCCGGCCACGGCGCCGCACGAACCCAGCAGCACCAGCGACAGGGCCATCTGGCGGCTGATCGCCTGGTTCTGCGCGCTGTTCCGGGCGGCCGTCGTTTCGTTATAGGCGCGGTATTCGCGGGCCGGCCGCAGGATGTCCTTGGTCAACACCTCCGCGAGGAGCGTACGCACTTGCTCCGCGGAAGCGGCGTCCGGCCGCTCCCGCGCGGCAAGGCGGTCGAACTCCCGGGTGAAGCGCCCGTACCCCTGCTTGATCTCGGCGATCAGTTCCTGTTCACGAGCAGTGGTCGCCAGGAGTTCCGCCTCCCGGAGCGCCTGGTCGGCCTGCCGTCGAAACGGTGGGACCGCTTCCAGATGCTGGGGCTCGCCCGTATACGCATAGTCCTTGAGGAGACTGCGCACTTCCAGCAGGCTGATCTCCAGCTCCTCGGCCGCACGGACGCTGGCGACGTTCAGAGCCAGGACGTCCGAGGCCTGCTTCTGGAGCCGGTGCACATACCAGGCGGCGGTTCCCCCGAGGGTAACCAGGAGGAGGCTGATGGCCACCACGGGAGCGATCATCCGCATCATCAAACGGCTACGCATCTCCGCTCCGTCCTGGATTCCTGTGCGCAAAAACTGACCACGGCGAACAAAGCGAGGGCAACGCCGCCAGTCGGTTCCAGGGCAGGTGGGCCGCCTGCCCTCGGTGTCTCCTGGAAGTTCATTCTACTCCTCCCACAAGTCCGATCGGAATGGGCTATCGTCACGGCAAGATGTTCACGGCAACCTGTCGGCAACCGCTGGCGCCGTCGGTGCACAATGGATCTGCGAAGCAGTGTCCAAGAGCCGCCCGCGTAACAACTTCAGGGTGGGCGGAATCGCAAACCGCATGCCAGCAGGCCAGTGAAGACTACGGTTGCCGAGTGCTCCCCTGTGTTCTGCGGTATTCGCCGCGCCGGTCGCCCAGCCCACCTGGCACGCCAGATGCAAAGCCGGGGGAAGAGCACGGCTCGCGCGGATCCGCGCGACAGCTCCGTCGAGTCCCCGACGTCGGCCGGAGAGCCGCGTTCACGGCCGCCCCGTAGACCTCGTTGTATCCAGCCCACCGTTGCATGCTGGACAGTGTGGATTGTCGAGCCAATACTGTACGCCTGGGGCGCCTGAGTTGGATCAGCGCACTGAAGAGTGAACCGTGAGCGCACGCCACCATGAAAATCCTGCTAGCCATTGACGATTCGCCGTGCAGCGACGCCGCCGTCGCCGAGGTGGCGCGGCGGCCGTGGCCCGCGCAGAGCGAGGTCCGCCTGATCACCGTGGACCCGCCGCTCGATCCGGGTCTCTTGTGGAGCGGTCCTGCCACCGTCTTCGATGAGTTCATCCAGCGCCAGCGCGCCGAAGCCGCCGAGCGCCTGCGCAAAGCCACGGCCGCCCTGGCACACGGCGCGCCCGCCTTGCGTGTGACGCCGGCGCTGCTGGAAGGGCGGCCCAAGGACGCCATCCTTGCCGAGGCGGAACGCTGGGGCGCGGAACTGGTCGTCGTCGGATCGCACGGCTACGGGCCGGTCCTTCGGTTCTTCCTCGGTTCGGTGGCCTTGTACGTCGCGCTGCACGCGCCGTGCTCCGTCGAGATTGTGCGCCGGCGGCCCGGGCCGCCGGAATCCCCGCCCCAGGACACGCATGAGCGCGATCCAGGACGCGCCTCTTCCGTCGTGCCGTGAAGCCGAATCGCTGGCAGCGCTGCGGCGACGAACCGGCGGGAGCGGATAACCGGACATGGACGAGCTGTTGCGCGACCTGGTGTTGGTTTTCGTCCTGGCTGGGGCCGTCCTGGCTGTCTTTCACCACCTGCGCCTGCCGGCGCTCGTCGGCCTCCTCTTTGCCGGAGGCCTCATCGGGCCGCACGGCATCGGCGTGCTGCGGGACGCCGGCCAGATCGAGCGAATGGCCGAACTGGGCATTCTGCTGTTGATGTTCTCGATCGGCCTCGACTTCACGCCCGACCGGGTACACGAGTTGGTGCGCGCCGTGGGCATGGGCGCGGCGCAGATGCTCTTCTGCGTCGTTGTCACGCTGCTCCTTGCCGTCGCCTTCGTCGGCCGGTGGGCCGAGGCAGTCTTGCTGGGCTTTCTGGTTGCGCACACCAGCTCGACCTTGATGTTGAAACTGTTCCTCGACCGGGGAGAGCTGAGCAGCCCGCAAGTGCGGCTCGGCCTGGGAATCAGCATTGCCCAGGACCTGTCCGTCGTCCCCATGCTGCTCGCCGTCCCGATGATAGCGGGCGGCGGCTCGCTCGCGGACTTCGCGCTGGCCCTGCTGAAGGTCGCGGGGGTGCTGGTGGTGGCGCTGGGTCTGGCCCGCTGGGTCATTCCGCTGTGGCTGCACCAGGTCGTCCGCAGCCGCAGCCGCGAACTTTTCCTGATATTCCTGGTGGTCGTCAGCCTGGGGACCGCATGGGCCACGCTGGCAGTCGGCCTGTCGGGCGCGCTCGGCGCGTTCCTGGCGGGCCTGGCGATCGCCGCCTCGGCGTACAGTCACCAGACGCTGGCCGAGGTCGTGCCCTTCCGGGACTTGCTGGTGAGCCTCTTCTTCATTTCCATCGGCATGCTCGTGGACGTCCGCACGGCGCCGCAGTTCGCCGCGCCCGTGGTGCTGCTGGTCCTGGTCGTGCTGGCCTTGAAATTCGTCAGCGGTTTCCTCCCCGTCCTCGCCTGGGGCTACCCGCTGCGGATCGCCACGCTGGTCGGCCTGGGGATCGCCCAGGTCGGCGAGTTTTCGTTCGTGCTGGCGCACGCCGGAAGGGAAGCCGGGCTGATGTCGGGCGAGTGGTTCCAGGTCTTCGTCCTGGTGGCCGTCCTGACCATGCTGGTCAACCCGTTCCTGGTTGCCGGCGGCCCCAGGATCTCCCTGGCGCTGGCCGCACTGCCCTGGGCCGCCCGGTTCGACGGGCGGGGATCGGCCGAGGAGGCAACGCCGACACCGGCCCTGGAGGGCCACGTGGTGGTCGCCGGTTACGGACTCAACGGCCAGACGGTGGTGCGGGCGCTACAGGCCCTGGGAGTGCCCCACGCCGCCCTGGACCTCAACCCGGACACGGTCCAGGCCGCCCAGCAGCGCGGCGAGTCGGTGTTCTATGGCGACTGTACGCGGGCTGAGGTCCTGCGCAAGCTCCACCTCGACGCCGCGCGGGCCTACGTCGTGGCCATCTCGGACGCGCGCGCGACGCGGCAGGCCGTCCAGGTGGCGCACCAGGAAGCCCCCGGCCTGCACATCCTGGTGCGCACCCGCTACCTGGCGGAGATCGATGCGCTGCACCGCCTGGGAGCGGAGGAGGTGATCGCCGAGGAATTTGAAACCTCGCTGGAAATCGTGGCACGAGTGTTGCACTCCTTCCATCTGCCGCGAACGCGGATCGAGGGAATCGTCCAGCATTTCCGCGGAGACGCTTACGAGGCCTTCCGCGGGCCGTCCCCGTTGCCGAACCCGGACCTGCTCGGCAGGATCCTGCCCGCCCTCCAGATCGAGGCCGTCGTTATCCAAGAAGGCGCGGCGGCCGACGGCCGGAGTTTGCGGGAGCTGGAACTGCGGACGCGCACCGGCGCCACCCTGCTGGCCGTGCAGCGCGACGGCCGGATGGAGACAGTCCCCGCTCCAGACTTTCGCTTGCAGGTGAAGGACCTGGTCGTGCTCGCCGGTACGTCGCGCCAGATTCTGACGGCCGTCGGCTTGCTGGAGCGACCCGAGGGGCGGTCCCTCAGGGACGTTGTCGAGCCGCCCCCGGGCGTCCAGGAGGGCGACTCGCGCGGGCCGACCGATGCAGGCGTTGGTTCGGACCAGTGACAGCGAGGCAGGGTGGGCAGCACGGGGCGGCCCCCGGGCCCGCCCGTGCGGTTGACGGCAAAGGGGTTGCCCAGAAAGCACCAGCATGGGGATCATGACGGCAGTCCTGTCCGGGTTCGTCCTGGCCCTGGTCGCACCGGGGCTGTACCGGCGCGCGCGCGCGGGCGCCGGCTGGTTGCTCGCCCTGCTGCCGCTAGGGCTGGCCGGCTATTTCGGCAGCTACACCGAGGCGGTCGCGGCCGGGGAGACCGTCCGGGCAAGCTATTCCTGGGCGCCCGCGCTCGGCGTCGACCTTTCGTTTTGCCTGGATGGGTTGAGCCTGCTGTTCGCCCTGCTCATTACCGGAATCGGGGCGTTGATCCTGATCTACGCGGGAGGCTACTTGAGCGGGCACCCGCAGCTCGGCCGACTCTATGCCTTCCTCCTGCTGTTCATGGCGTCGATGCTCGGGCTCGTCCTCGCCGACAACCTGCTCGCCCTGTTCGTCTTCTGGGAGCTGACCAGCCTGAGTTCCTACCTGCTGATCGGCTTCGACCACGAGCGCGCGGAAGCGCGGGCGGCGGCCTTGCAAGCACTGCTCGTGACCGGCGGCGGCGGCCTGGCGCTGCTGGCGGGACTGCTCTTGCTGGGCCAGGCCGGCGGCAGCCTGGAGCTCTCGGTACTCCTCGGCCAGCCCCATGACCTGCGTGGCCATCCGCTCTATCTGCCGATGCTGTTGCTCGTCCTGCTGGGGGCCTTCACGAAATCGGCCCAGTTCCCGTTCCACTTCTGGCTGCCCGGCGCGATGGCGGCGCCGACGCCGATCAGCGCCTACCTGCACTCGGCGACGATGGTCAAGGCGGGCGTGTACCTGCTGGCGCGGCTGCACCCGCTCCTGGGCGGGACTGACGCCTGGCACGCACTGGTAACCGGGTTCGGAGCGGCGACCATGCTGGCGGGCGGCTTGCTGGCGGTGACCCAGACCGACCTCAAGCGCATCCTGGCCTACTCGACGGTCAGCGCCCTGGGCACGCTGGTGTTGCTGCTCGGCATCGGCACCAGCGCCGCCGTCACGGCGGCGCTGGTCTTCCTGCTGGCCCACGCCCTATACAAGGGCGCGCTGTTCCTGGTGGCCGGCGCCCTGGACCACGAGACGGGCACCCGCGACGTGCGCCAGCTGGGCGGCCTGTGGCGGACCATGCCGGTGACCGCCGCAGCGGCCGGACTGGCCGCGCTGTCGCTGGCCGGCTTTGCCCCGTTTCTGAGCTTTATCGGCAAGGAACTCGTGTTCGAGGCGGTGTGGGCCGCGCCGGGCGCGGGGTTCATACTTGCGCCTGCCGCGGTGCTGGCCGGGGCGCTGTTCGTGGTGACGGCGGGCCTCACCGGCGTGCGTCCGTTTTGGGGCGCGCCACGGGCCACGCCCCGGCCGCCGCACGAAGCCCCGCTTAGCTTGTGGCTGGGGCCAGTGTTGCTGGCTGGCAGCGGCCTGCTCTTCGGCCTCTGGCCCGCGCTGGTGGCCGCCCAGCTGGTGTCGCCGGCCGTCACGGCCGTCGTCGGGCACCCGCAACACGTCCTGCTCGCCCTGTGGCACGGCTTCAACCTGGCTCTCGCCCTGAGCGGGGTGTCCCTGGTTCTGGGGCTGGCCCTCTACCTCGGCTGGAACGCGATCCGCCGGGCGTCCGCGTGCCTGGAACCACTGCTGAACCGGGGGCCGGCGATGTGGTACGAAGTCGCGCTGCGCGGGTTGAACCGGCTAGCCCAGGGCCAGACGCGCCTGCTGCAAAGCGGTTACCTGCGCTACTACCTGATGATCGTCCTCGTCGCCACAGCCGGCCTGACGGGCGCCACTTTAGTGCGGCGCGGCCGCCTGGCGTCGCCGGTGGACTGGTCGGGCCTGAGCTTCTACGACGCCGGGCTCGCCCTGCTCATCCTGCTGGCGACCGCGGCGGCGGTACTGGCCCGGTCGCGGCTCGCCGCCATCGCCGCGCTCGGGGTGGTCGGCTACAGCGTGGCGCTCGTCTTTGTCCTGTTCGGCGCCCCGGACGTGGCGATGACCCAGTTTCTGGTCGAGACCCTGACCGTCATCCTCTTCGTCCTGGTCTTCTACCACCTGCCCGAGTCGCCGGCGGTATCCCATACCCTGGCGCGGCTGCGGGACGCCCTGCTGGCCGCGGCGGTCGGCGTGCTGATGACGGGCCTGGTGCTGCTCGCCGGCGACGTGCAATATCACCCGCCCATCTCCGCCTACTTCGCCGAGCACAGCCTGGCCGACGCCCACGGCCGGAACCTGGTCAACGTGATCCTGGTGGACTTCCGCGGGCTGGACACGCTCGGCGAAATCACCGTGCTGGCCGTGGCGGGTGTCGGCGTGTACGCCCTCCTGAAGCTGCGCGTGGGGGCGCAGGGGCACTCGGCGGCGGGTAGCACCGAGGTTCAGCCGGCCCGCACGGATGCCGCGCCGCTCGAACCCGAGCCGGGGCCGGTGCCCGCCGTCAACGGGGCGCCTCAGGACGGCGGCCTCGCGCTCGCCAACCCTGCGGCCGAGGAAGGAGGGGGCCGGTGAACTCCCTGATCCTGCGGGTGGCGACCCGCTTCATGCTGCCCCTGCTGCTCCTGTTCTCGGTCTTCCTGCTGCTGCGCGGACACAACGAGCCGGGTGGGGGGTTCAGCGGCGGACTGGTCGCGGCGTCCGCCTTCGTACTGTACGGCTTCGCCTTCGGCGCGGCGGAGGCGGGGCACGCCCTGGGCGCGGACCCCCGTCGTCTAATCGGTGCGGGATTGCTCCTGGCCGTGGGCAGCGGGAGCGCGGCCCTGCTGGCGGAACAACCGCTGATGACCGGACTCTGGGCCGTGGTGGCCGTGCCCGGTTTCGGCGACCTCCACCTCGGCACGCCGCTGTTGTTCGACGTCGCCGTCTACCTGGTGGTCGTCGGCGTCACGCTGTCGATCGTCTTGCCCCTGGCGGAGGAGTGACATGGCCGCGCTCCTGGCGATCCTCATCGGCTGCCTCTACGCCGCCGGCGTCTACATGATGCTGCGCCGCAGCCTGTTCAAGCTGATCCTGGGGCTGGTGCTGCTGTCGCACGGGGCGAACCTGCTGATCTTCACGGCCGGGGGGCTCACCCGCGCCCAGCCGCCGATCATCCCGGCCGGCGCTGACGCGCCTGTCGTGCCGTCCGCGGATCCGCTGCCCCAGGCGCTGATCTTGACGGCCATCGTCATCGGCTTCGGCGTCCTCGCCTTCGCGCTGGTACTGTTCCACCGCGCCTACCAGACCATCGGCAGCGACGACCCGGACGAACTGAGGGTGAGTGACGGATGAACGTGCTGCTCGTGCTGCCCCTGGTGATCCCACTGACGACGGCCGCGGCCTCGCTCCTGGCCTGGCGGCGGCTGCCGCTACAGCGTTTCCTCGCCGTCGCCGGCGCCGCCGCCTTGCTCGCCGCGAGCGCAGCGCTTCTGGCCGGCGTGTGGACGAACGGGATCGCGGCGACCCAGATGGGCGGGTGGCCGGCCCCCTTCGGCATCACCCTGGTCGCGGACCTGTTCAGCGCCGTCATGGTGGTGCTGGCCGGGGTCGTCGGCCTGGCCGTGGCCGTTTATTCGCTGGCCAGCCTGGACGAGCCGCGCGAGTCGTTCGGCTATTACCCGCTGCTGCACGTGCTGCTCATGGGCGTGTGCGGCGCCTTCCTGACCGGTGACCTGTTCAACCTCTACGTCTGGTTTGAAGTCATGCTGATGGCCTCGTTCGTGCTACTCGCGCTGGGCGGCGAGCCGGACCAGCTGCGCGGGGCGATCAAGTACGTCACGCTGAACCTGGTGGCCTCCGCGCTGTTCCTGGCGGCCGTCGGCATCCTCTACGGCCTGGCCGGCACGCTCAACCTGGCGGACCTGGCGGGCAAGCTCAACAGCCTGGCGGAGCCCAGCACGGTGACGGCGCTGGCAATGCTGTTCCTGGTCGCCTTCGGCATCAAGGCCGCCGTCTTCCCCCTGTTCTTCTGGCTGCCAGCCTCGTACCACACGCCGCCGGTCGCCGTGTCCGCCGTCTTCGCCGGCCTGCTCACCAAGGTGGGCGTTTACGCACTCATCCGGGTCTTCACGCTGCTCTTTGTCCAGGATGTGGGCTACACCCACACGCTGATCCTCGTCCTCTCCGGGCTGACCATGGTGACCGGGGTGCTGGGCGCCGCCGCCCAGCAGGAGTTCCGCCGCATCCTGTCGTTCCACATCATCAGCCAGATCGGCTACATGATCCTGGGGCTGGGCCTGGCCGGGCTGACGACTTCCACGGCGCTGGCGACGCTGGCGCTGGCCGGCTCGGTCTTCTACATCACGCACCACATCATCGTGAAGACGAACCTATTCCTGGTGAGCGGCGTGGCCCGCCGGCTGGGCGGCTCGTTTGAACTGAAGGCGCTGGGAGGCCTGTACCGCGGTCGTCCCGGGCTGGCCATTTTGTTCCTGATCCCGGCGCTGTCCCTGGCCGGGATGCCCCCCCTGTCCGGCTTCTTCGCCAAGCTGTCGCTGGTGCAGGCCGGCCTGGGCGCGGGGCAGTACGCGATCGTGGCCGTGGCGCTGGTAGTCGGCCTGCTGACGTTGTTTTCCATGACCAAGATCTGGGCGGAAGCGTTCTGGAAGCCCGCGCCGGCCGACTCGGCCCTGGACTCGCCGCCGCCCGACCTGGGGCCGCGGGAGCGGTACACGCTCCTGCTGCCCATCGGCCTGCTGGCGGTGCTGACCGTGACCATCGGCCTAGCGGCGGGGCCGGTCTTCACGCTGGCGACCCGGGCCGCGGAACAGCTGGTCAACCGGGACGCCTACGTCCACGCCGTTCTGGGAGGGCAGCGATGACGACTTTTCTCTGGAACCTGTTGCTGGCCCTGGCCTGGACGGTCTCCACCGGGCTGTTCACGGTCGCCAACCTCCTGGTCGGCCTGGTCCTGGGCTACTTCATCCTGCTGTTCGCCCAGCGGGCGCTCGGCCCGTCCGCTTACTTCGCCAAGGTGCCGCTCGTCGGCCGTTTCGCCCTGTTCTACCTCGGGCAGCTGATCCTGGCGAACCTGCGGGTGGCCTATGACGTGCTGACCCCGAAACATCACATGCGGCCCGGGGTGATCGCCGTGCCCCTGGAAGCCCGGACGGACGCCGAGATCACGCTGCTGGCCAACCTGATCACGCTGACGCCGGGGAGCCTGAGCCTGGACCTGTCCGGCGACCGGCGGGTGCTCTACGTCCACGCCATGTACATCGACGGCGGCGACGTGGACGCGGCGCGGCGGCAGATCAAGGAAGGGCTGGAACGCCGGGTGCTGGAGGTGCTGCGGTGAGCCTGTACGCGGTGACGCTGCTGGAGGGGGCGGTGACGCTGGCGCTGGCCATGTCCGGCCTGGCGCTGTTCCTGGCCTTCTTCCGCCTGGTGCGCGGCCCGAGCCTGCCGGACCGGGTCGTCGCCCTCGACCTCATCGGGGTGATCGCGGTCGGCGTCATCGCGGCCTACGACATTCTCACCGAGCAGCCGGTCCTGCTCGACGCCGCCACCGTGGTGGCCCTGGTGGCGTTCCTGGGGACCGTGGCCTTCGCCCACTACGTGGAGAGGAGGAAGCAGGATGAATGACATCGCGAGTGCGCTGCTGATCGTCGTCGGCGGCGCCTTCATGCTGCTGGCCGGGGTCGGGGTCGTCCGCATGCCCGACCTGTTCATGCGGATGCAGGCCGCCACCAAGGCCGCGACCCTGGGGGCCGGCTGCATGCTCCTGGCGGTGGCGGTCCACTTCGGTGAACTGACGGTGGTGACCCGCGCCCTGCTGGTAACCGCCTTTGTCTTCCTGACCGCGCCGGTGGCGGCGCACATGATCGCCCGGGCGGCGTACTCGGTCGGCACGCCCCTCTGGGAGGGTACCATCGCCGACGAACTCCGCGACCGACGGCAGGCGCTCGGTGAAGAGGGCGACGCCCCGTGACACCAGTGATGACGTCGAGACGGCTTGCTGGTGGCTGACTGCGCTCGAACCGCTCGGAAAGGCAGGCAAGGCATGCAGGTGCAAGAATTGATGATTCGACCTGTCGTCGTGGTCCGCGAGCACGCCACGCTGGAGGAGATTGCGCAGCTGATGCTCCAACGCCGCATCGGCAGTGTGCCGGTGGTCGACGACCGCGGCAAGCTCTGCGGCATCGTGACGGATTCGGACTTCATGCCCCGGGAGTACCGCGCCCCGTTCGAGCTCAAGGGCTGGGCCTACCTGTTCGGCTTCCAGATGCTCCGGGACAAGATCCAGCGCATCTACGAGAACTCGCGGACCCGCACCGCGGCGGAGATCATGAGTTTTCCCGTGATCACTGCCACGGAGGACGCCGAGATCGACGCCGTCGTCAACACGATGCTTGCCTATCAGGTCCACCATATCCCCGTCGTCCGTGGCGGCGTGCCGGTGGGCATGGTGGCGCGGCACGACCTGCTCTTGATGATGGTGTGAGCAGTCTAGGCCGTGCGCGTCTGGAGCCGCAGGGGCAAGGTATCATGGGCCCCATAACCGAAACACGGGCTGTTGACAGTCACAAAAAATGTCCGTCCATTGCAGTTCCGGCAATGGAAACTGAGAAGTATGCAAGCAGTTTCGGCAAAACCTTGGTCTCCGCATCGCGGGCCACCGTCGCAGCACGACAGTTCCCCCAGCTGCCCGATAAATTCTGGACTGCCGAGAAGGATGCCCTCCTGGGCTGAGAATGGTGGCCGATCGGGCGGCAACCCGGAAACTCGGCTGTAGTCTCCAAGCCGTAAAGGCTCGCCGGGAGCACCTGAGGATTGCGGCCTACTCCCCCGGCGCGGCGCGCGAAATTGACCCGGGCTACCGGGGGCCGCCCCCAACCAAGTACGGCGAGCCCGGGTCCGGCGGTTGCGGTCCCAGGGCCTGCCGATTACCGAGATTGCCCGCCGGCTGGGTACGAGCCGCCAGGCCGTTTACGCCTTGCTCAAGCGCTGCGGCCCCGTGCGGCGGCTGAACGAGACGATCGTCTGGACCCCGGAGCGGGAAGCCCTCCTCGGGAGGGTGAGCGATCAGGGCCTGGCGCGGAACTGCGCAGCACCAGGCATGCGGTAATGATCCGGCACCGCCAACTTTGCATCGCGGCCCACGGGCGGACAGGCGGGACGCACCGTTGCCCGACGGCTTTTGGACGCCGGAGAAGCACGCACTCCTGGGCACCACGTCGGACCAGGCGGTGGCCCACGAGGTTCGACACATCCTTCGCGATCCCGCTGCGGTCCCGCGACGACCGGCGCAGCCGCGCGAGCCGGGAACGCACCGGGCCGCCTCCGGCCATCCACGCCAGGGCGCGGAACGTCAACCGCCGGGCAGTGTGGGCACGACGCTCAGGTGCAACCGGTCGTCCTCCACGAGGAGCACAAAGAACCAGGGTGCCGGCAACGGCAGGGCCAGCAGCCGCCCCGTGTCGGGCGCCAGCGCCCGCGCCAGCCGGTCCAGGGCCCGCCACTGCGCGAAGTTCGTCTCGCAGGGTTGCGCGCCCAGGACGCGCAGCGCTTCGGGCACGGGCACGAGGCCCACGGCCGTCTCCTCGCGCAGCAGCTCCTGCTGCGCTGTCGCCGTGTTCTCGGCGAACGCCGCCGCGGCGACGCGCCCCCAACTACAACGCGTGTCCAGCACCACCACGACCGGCGTCGCGCCGGCCGCCCGGTAGCGGACGACGGCCCGCCGCCCCCTAATTCCCGGGAATTAGCGGCAGCAATGGACGCCGCGCAGTGAGCAAGCAGTAGGATCCAGAAACGGAATACGGGCGAGCCTTCTGGAAAGGACCGCAGGCCACGTTCGCTGATAAGGGTAACTATTCTGGGCCTGGTCGATGCTGCGGACAGTGACCGCGGCGGTGCGGGAGTTCCTTGCAAAGCGTCGTTGGCATCCGAAATCGTCCGCTGACCTTGTAGCGGCGCGCTGGCGTCCGAGCTTTGACGGAGCATTTACTGGCTGGTGGTCCACTTCGCTGACGGCGACCGACGCGAGGTGAGCCAGGTCAAGCGCTTCGGCGTGGCGAACCGACGCACGCAACGGACACCAGCTTGCGCGCGGCTGTCGATGTGACGTAGCGCGCAACGCTACGGCACTTGCGTTGGGCTTCGTGCGCTCTGGGACTGGACCGACCGGGGCTGTCCGAACCTGGCGACACGGATAACCCCGAGCGAATACGACTCGCAAGCCTCTCAGTATGGTTAGCGCTCTGGGGAAGTGGCTGCGCGGCGCGCCAGCAACCACGATCGTCCCAGGATGAGTTGCTTGGTACTCAACGTGCGGCAGTCGTTCACGGATCGAGGCGGCGACCTCCAGCAATTCTGGCGAACTTGCTCGATCTATCCCAAGCAACAGAAATGGTTTGCGTCACGCCCGTCGTCTGGAGCAGGCGATCTCGACAAGCGGATTGTTACCTTTTCCTGGCTATTGGAACAGTTAAAGCGTGCTCCCGCTAGCTATCTCCGTGGCCCTGCCGTCTGGATCCTCGCAAGCTCTTCCCGGGAGAATCCGGCGATGCCGCTAACCTATGATCGCTCGTCGTCAGTGTGGCTGATCTTGGTCGCGGTGGCATGGCTGGCCATGACCCCGCCAGCCGTCAGCCTGGAGCCATTGCCTGGCATTGGGACGGGCGAGTTGAAGTCGTTATCGACTTCGCCCGAAAAAGCCGTCTTGCGGGGAGCCGATCAGGTCCAGCAGGTGTTGGTCACTGGTCATTATGCCAACGGTGGCGTCCGCGATCTGACGGCACAAGCCCAATTTGCCTCAGCCGATCCCAGAGTTGTCCGGGTGGAACAGCGCGGCCTGCTGGCTGCGGTCGGCAACGGCACGACGGAGGTCACTGCCGAGGTCCAGGGCCAGAGAACCCGGCTGCGTGTCACGGTGGCAGGGACCGACCGGGAGCAGCCGATCAACTTCGCCAACGAGATCGTACCGATCTTCAGCAAGCTGGGCTGCAATGCGGGGGCCTGTCACGGCAAGGCCAGCGGCCAGAATGGCTTCAAGCTGTCGCTCCTGGGCTTTGAACCGGACAGTGACTATGTAGCCCTGATCCGGGAAGCTCGTGGCCGGCGTATGTTTCCCGCTGCCCCGGCGTCCAGCCTGCTGCTGCTCAAGGCAACGGGCGGGATCGCGCACGGCGGTGGCAAGCGACTTGACCCGAACGGGCGGGATTACCAACTAATCTTGCGCTGGATTGGTTCGGGTGCGCCATTCGGTCATGCGAGCGATTCGCAGGTGGTCCGGATCAGCGTCACCCCCGTCCACCGCTTGCTGGCTCCGCGGTCGACGCAGCAGCTGGCCGTGACGGCCCATTACAGCGATGGCTCGATGCGGGACGTGACTCGCCAGTCCGAGTATTCCAGCAACGAGCCGGAGCTTGTGGCGGTCAGCGAGGCTGGCCTGGTCGAGACGCACGACCGGCCGGGTGGAGGCGCCATCATGGTCCGCCACCTCGGGCAAGTCACCGTCTTCCGGGCCACCGTTCCCCAGAACGTGCCAGCAGACAAGTTCCGCGCCCCGGCACCTGCCAACTTCATCGACGAGCTGGTTTTCGCCCGGCTCAAGCAGCTCAATGTGCCGCCTTCGGTCCTGTGCAGCGACAGCGAGTTCCTCCGCCGGGCGTCGATCGACATCACCGGCACCTTGCCGACCGTGGCCGAGGCGGAAAAGTTTCTCGCCGATACCGATCCGCAAAAGCGCGCCAAGCTGGTTGATGAATTGCTGGCCCGGCCGGCCTATGCCAGCACCTTCGCCCTGAAATGGGGCGATATCCTGCGGAACCGACGCAATGGACTGGTCGGCGTCGGCGGCGCCCAGGTGCGGACCACGGCACTGCACGGCTGGATTCACGACAGCCTGGAGAAGAACAAGCCCTACGACCAGTTTGTCCGCGAGATCCTCACGGCCAAGGGCGACTTCTCAGGGGCCGACGCGCAGCCGCCGGTCGGCTGGTACAACGTGCTACGAACGCCGCAGGCCCTGGTGGACGACACGGCCCAGGCTTTCCTCGGCACGCGCATCCAGTGCGCCCAGTGTCATCATCATCCCTATGAGAAATGGAGCCAGGACGACTACTGGGGCCTGGCGGCCTTCTTCGCACGCGTGCAGCTGGTCAATCCCAATGCCAAGGCCCCGCTCAAGGGCCCCGCCAAGGCCGACAAGAGCGCCACCCGCGTGGTGCTGGCGGGCGAAGGCGAGGTGACCAGTCCCCACGGCAAGAACTATGTGAAGCCCCGGCTGCTCGACGGCGCCGAGCTGACCGTACCGGTCGAAGAAGACCCCCGGCAGAAACTGGTGGACTGGATGGTCCAGCCGGACAATCCATTCTTCGCCCGCGCCCTGGCGAACCGGTACTGGGCGCACTTCTTCGGCCGAGGCATCGTCGAGATGCCCGATGATATGCGCGTCACCAACCCGCCGAGCAATCCCGAGCTGCTCGACGCCCTGGCGAAGGGTTTTGTCGCACAGAAGTTCGACCTCAAGCAGTTGATCCGCACAATCTGCACGAGCAAGACTTATCAGCTTGCAAGCATTCCCAACGAGTACAACGCCAAGGACCAGCAGAACTTTGCTCGCTATTATCCCAAGCGGTTGCCCGCCGAGGTGCTCTCGGACGCCATCGACCAGGTGACGGCCGTGCCCAGCAGCTTCGGCCAGGCCAAGTCCGGCCCGGCCAGGGCCATCGACCTGCCCGACGAAGCAGTGAAGACGCCGCTCTTGGCCGCATTCGGCAAGCCGGAGCGCGGCTCGGCCTGCGAGTGCGAGCGGAGCGGCGCCGCCACCTTAACACAGAGCCTATACTTGATCGGCTCGGCCGACGTACACAACAAGCTGAAAAACCCGAAGTCGCGGGCCGGTTTGCTGGCGGCGGACTCCCGCCCGGTGGCGGAGAAGATCAAGGAACTCTACCTGTGGGTGTATGCGCGCCCGCCGTCGGCCGAGGAGCTGAAGATCGCCGAGGCGTTTCTCGCCAAGCCGGTAGTGCCTGCCGCGGACGTGCCTCGGCAGCAGGCGGCGCTGGCCAAGCAGTGGCCCTATGAAGACCTCCTCTGGGCCTTGCTGAACACCAAGGAGTTCCTGTTCAACCATTGATCCGCAAGCCCAGCGGTGCTTGCCAGGAGATCGAGGTCATGATCCGGGGTCGATGCTTCACCGTCCTGCTCGTGCCCGCATGGGCGCTGGTGGCGGGCCACGCTGCCGATGACGCCGTGCGCGGCACGGCCGACCGGCCGGGCAATGAGCCCCGGGACATTCGGCCGCTGCTGGTGAAGTATTGCGTCTCCTGCCACGGGGAGACGAAGCCCAAGGCGGGGCTGAATCTCGAAGCACTGCGGGAAGAAGGAAACCCCAAGGTCTGGAAGCTGGTCTGGGACCGGATCAAATCGCGGCAGATGCCGCCCTCCGCCAGGCCCCAGCCAACCGCCGAGGAGCGCGAGCGCGTCACCACCTGGATCGAGGCGGCTTTTGCCAAGCACACCCTCGACGGCCATCCTGACCCCGGTCCGCTGCGGCCGCGCCGGCTGAACGTCCGCGAACACAAGAACACCTTCCGCGATCTGGCAGTTGCCAGGGGCAATGCACAGATCAGAAGGGTCGCCTACCACTCCAAGCCGGACGGGACCGTCAACCTCTACGGCGCGATCATTCCGCCGCCGGAGCATCCCTGTGCGTTTGTCACGCGCACCTTGCCGCAGGACACCAACGACGGCGGCTTCGACACCATCGGCGAGAACTTGTCGATCCCGCCGTTCTTGCTGGAGAAGTACCTCCGCTGTAGCAAGGTCTTGCTCGATGAGATGTTCACCCTCAATCCCGCACGCGGTTCATCGTATCAGTGGCCTCTGTACCAGGACCTGGTGAAGCTCCGGAACGGGCCACATCCAAAAGGGCTGACCCAGCGGCAAGCGCTGACAGCATTCCTGACCGAATTTGCCAGCCGGGCCTTTCGCCGCCCCGTGGCTGCCGACGAGGTGGAGAAGTACGCCCAGCTCTTTGACAAGGCCCAAGCAGATGGCGGGGATTTCGAGAGTTCGATCCGTCTGCCGTTGCAGGCCATCCTGGTGTCGCCGCGCTTCGTGGTGCTGTGGGGTGATAGCAAGGCCGACAAGGACTCCGCGCCAGTACGTGTTCTCGATGACTATGAGCTGGCCACGCGTCTCTCTTATTTCCTCTGGAGCAGCCTGCCAGATCGGGAGCTGTATCTGGCCGCACAGCAGGGACGCTTGCGGGACCCACAAGTGCTCGAACAGCAAGTCCGCCGGATGCTGCGCGACCAGCGGGTCACGGATGGCTTCCTGGAAGGGTTCCTCTGTCAATGGCTGCAACTGGACCGGCTCGACCGGACCACGCCAGACGCGGAAAAGTACGCCGCCTATTTCCAGAACAACCTGGCCGAGTTGATGAAACAAGAGTTGCTGCTGTTCACGGATGCGATCGTGGTCGAGGACCGGAGTATCCTGGAATTCATCGATGCCGACTGGGGCTTCGTCTGCTATCCGCTGGCGCAGCACTACGGCATTGACAACTTCCCTGGCAAGAAACCGCCGAGCAACGCGCAGCCGCCCTGGTATCGCATCCGGTATCCGGACAAGCGCCGTGGTGGGGTGCTGACGATGGGAAAAGTGCTGACGGGTACATCGCAGCCGGTGCGGACCAGCCCGGTCCATCGCGGCAAATGGATCCTGGAAACGATCCTGGGTACGCCGCCGCCACCACCGCCGCCCGAGGTGGACAACGTCCTCAAGGAAGAGAAAGAAGCGGGGAAAACAAATCTGACCGTGCCGCAGCTGCTGGCCAAGCATCGCGCCAATGCCGCTTGCTACTCGTGTCACCAGTTGATCGATCCGCTCGGCATGGCTTTTGAAACATACGACCCGGTGGGGAAATGGCGCGACAAGGACCAGGACCAGCCGATCGATGCCCGCGGGACGCTGGTGGACGGCAAGGAATTCAACGGCGTCGTGGAACTCAAAGCGTTGCTGATGTCGCGTAAGGAAGATTTCTCCCGCTGCTTCGTGGAGCAGATGCTGGCGTATGCCCTGGGCAGGAAACTGGAGTTCTACGACGCAGCGACGGTCAAGCAGATCACCCAGGCGGTCGCCCAGGACGAATACAAGTTGTCCCGGGTGGTGGTGGAGGTGGCCAGGAGTTACCCATTCCGACATCGGCGGACGAAGGAAACCCAATAGCTGCGCAGAGCGCTTTTGATCGAAATGAGGATGACCATGAGCAAGAGCTGGCACATTTCGCGGCGAACGCTGCTCCGGGGGCTGGGGGCGGCAGTCGCGTTGCCCTGGCTCGAAGCGATGAGCGTGGCTCCGGCCCGCGCCGCCGCGGCCGGCAAGCCGCCGTTGCGGGCGGTCTTCATGTACCATCCTCTCGGTGCCGAGACGACCGCCTGGAAGGGCGTGACCGGGCAGGGCAAGGACATGCTGTTGACGCCCACCTTGAAGGCGCTGGAGCCGGTCAAGGAACAGTTGCTGATCCTGGACGGTTTGAACGGCCGGCCGCATCCGTCATCCGGCCACAATCGTTCCGCCTGCCTCTGGCTCAGCAGCGCCCCTCCCGGCAAGGCGGATACGTGGGGCGCCGAAACCGATGTGACGCTCGACCAGGTGCTGGCACCGAAGCTGAGCGCGGGAGCACGCCAGAACTCGCTGGAGCTGAGCTGCACCAGCGTCGGCAATTTGATGCACGCCATGAATATCTGCTGGCGCGGCCCGGGCGTCCCCATGGGCGCTGAGACCAGCCCCCGCGATGTTTTTGCCCGGATGTTTGGCGATGCCCAGGAAGACCTGAAGCGCAAAAGCATCCTCGACGTGGTGGCCGACGATGCCCGCCAGTTGAAGGGGAAGCTCGGTCAGGGCGACCAGCGCCGCCTCGACGAGTACCTCGAATCGGTCCGGTCGCTGGAACGACAGATGGCGACCGCCGAGCAAGGCGCGCGCGGGCGACCGGCGCCGCCGATTGCCCGGCCGGAGCCGCCCCAAAGTCTGCGCGAGCACGTCAGGCTGATGATAGACCTGCTGGTCATTGCGCTGCAAACGGACTTCACGCGCGTCCTCACCTGTGCCCTGGGCGATGAAAGCGAAGCGAGCAAAGGCACAACCTACGAACGCACGCTGACCGATTTCGGCATCGACAAGGCGCTGTTGGCCGGTCAGGTGGGTCCGCAGTACCTGGACTGGGGACACCACAAGTGTACCCATGACCCCAAGCCAACCCTGCCCATCATCCAGGCGATGGATCGCTGGTACGTGGACCAGTTCTCGTACTTGCTGCAAAAGCTCCAGACGGTTCGCGAGGGCGACGGCAATTTGCTGGATCACAGCATCGTGGTCTACGGTTCCACCAACGCAGGCGGTACCGTGGTCGGCGGCTGGCCCGGCCACGGCCTCAAGGACGTCGGCTGTGTCCTCGCCGGCAAGGGCGGCGGACTGCTGCCCAGGCCGGGACGGGTGATCCAGTATTACGGGAAAGACAAGAAAGATGGCAACAGCGGCCTTCCACTCTCCAATCTGTGGCTGACGCTGGCGCAGCTGGTGGGCATCGAGCGGAAGGAATTCGGCCGCAGCACCGGGACCTTGTCGGGGCTGAGCTAACGAGCATTGAATGTACTTGGCGAGCCGGGGGTGCCAGTCCCCGGAGGAAACACGAGGAGCATTCCCATGCTGGATCTGACCGGTAATTCACACAGCAACTGCGAAGGCGTGACCCGGCGCAGCTTTTTGAAAATCGGCAGCCTGGGCCTGGCCGGGCTGACGCTCCCGGACCTGCTGCGTCTGCGTGCCGCCGAGGCCGCCGCCGGCAAGAACGTGGCCGATACCGCCGTCATCCAGCTCTGGTGCGGCGGCGGGCCGACGCAGATCGAGACCTACGATCCCAAGCCGGACGCCCCGGTTGAGTATCGCGGGCCGCTCAAGCCCATCCGCACGAAGGTGTCCGGCATCGACATCTGCGAGGTGTTTCCCCGCCAAGCTCAGCTCGCCGACAAGTTCGCCATCATCCGCTCGTGTGCTCATAAGGAGAGCGGCCACGGCAGCGCGACCAAGAACCTCCTGTCCGGGTACCCCCATCCGCCGAACACGAATGAAGGTTCGCTGCTCTATCCCTCGGTGGGCTCCGTCGTCGCCAAGGTCCGCGAGTCCGAGCGCCGCAACTTGCCGCACTACGTCTGCGTTCCGAATGACTCCGTCGGCCGCGGGAATGGTGAAACCGGTTCGGCCTATCTGGGGGCCGCTTATAACCCGTTCGGGGCGAGTCCCAACGATGGACCCAAGTCCTTGATGGTGCCGCCCGAGCTGACTGCCCAGCGGCTGGAGAACCGCCGGGGGCTCCTGACCGCGCTGGATCGCCTGCGCCGCGACAGCGATGCCAGCGGCATGCTCGACGGGATGGACGCGTTTACCCGGCAGGCCTTCGAGATGGTCAGCGGCAAAGCCGCCCGCGCTGCCCTGGACCTGAGCCTGGAATCGGTCAAGGTGAAAGAAAAATACGGCCACGGTACTGCGGTGGATAGGGGCTATCCCTGGGGTCAGGGATGTCTGCTGGCGCGCCGTCTGGTCGAGGCGGGCGTCAGCTTCGTCACGGTCGTCATGGGCAGCTGGGACGACCACAGCAAGGAAAAAGAGGCCATGGAGAAGCGCGGCCCGGTGTTCGATGCCGCGGTGGCGGCGCTGCTCGAAGACTTGAGCGAGCGTGGCCTGGACAAGCAGGTGGCCGTGGTGGCCTGGGGCGAGTTTGGCCGAACGCCGCTGGTCAACAAGGGCGGTGGCCGCGATCACTGGCCCGGTAGCATGTCGGTGCTCCTGGCGGGCGGCGGCATGAAGATGGGTCAGGTGATCGGCTCGACCGATGACAAGGGCGCCCGCCCCAAGGAGCGGCCGCTGCACCCCAATGATGTGCTGGCGACTCTCTACAAGCACCTGGGTATCGACCACACCCGGGCCTTTGTCAACCCAGCGGGTCGGCCCATCCCGCTGCTGCCGCATGGCGAACCGATTGCCGAACTCATTGGTTGACGCTTTGTTTCCAGGGTGCCGCCTGCCATGAAATGAGCGGTGTGTCAGCGTAATCCGTTACTTTTGGCAGTTCCAGGGAACACCATTGCTGAAGGATGGGATGCCCAACCAGATCAAAGCCCTGTCAGCGCGGTTCATGGCGGAGCGGCATGCGCTGATGGGCTTCATCTACAGCATGGTCCGTGACCTGTCCGGGACGGAAGACATCCTACAGGAAGTCTGGATCCGGCTGGCGGAAGCGGCCGAGCGCGGTGAAGTCATCGCGGAGCCGGGGAAATGGTGCCGCGGCGTGGCCAAGAACCTGATCCTGCACTACTGGCGTGACAGGCGCACCGCCAAGGTGTTCGCCGACAGCGAACTCCTTGACCTGGTGGAAGAGGCCCTCAACGAGCAACCAGAGGCGGCAGGCGACCGTCGGCAAGCCCTCATGGAATGCATCGATCGCTTGCCGGAGAAATCGAAGCAGTTGTTGCGGATGAAATACGAACAGGGGCTATCCTTTGCCGCGATGGCCGAGCGACTCCAGCGCTCACTGGACAGCTTGAAGATGGCCCTGTGCCGGGTACGCCAGGCACTGCTGGAATGCGCGGAAAAGAAACTCCGTTTTGCGGAGCCGAACCTATGACTCGCCTGGAAGAACTGCTGCTCCTCTGGCAGGACCAGACCTTGACCGAACCCCAGCTGGCTGAAATGAAGCAACTCCTGGCCAGCGCCGCGGGACGCGCCAAGATGGCCGAAGACCTGTTTCTGACCGGCGTCGTCCTGGAATCCTTGCGGGCACAAGGCGCGGCGCGGCAAATGCTCGCGGGTCGCGAAGTCCTTGCCGGGTCGGAAGAACCGCGTGCTCAGGCCACTCCGGCTCACCATTCCATGTTTAGTCTCGGTGCCGTTCAGCGGGGACAGGTCATCGGGTTGGCCAGTGCGGCAGCCGTGGTGCTGGTCGTCCTGGGATCGATCTTGTGGTTGCGCCCATCGCCCACGGATCCGCTTCCAGCCGCCACGGCGTTCGCACAGGTCGAGCAGGTGCACGGAGAAACTTTCGTTCTCAGCAGGGAGCAAAGGCGGCCTGTCCAGGAAGGCCACGTCCTGACTCCCGGTCAGGGGATAGCGACCCAGGGTGAGGCCAGTGAGGCCGTAGTGCAAATGGAGAACTCGGTCCGGCTGACGCTGGGCGGCGACACGACGGTATTCACGACCACGGAAACCGAGGCGCCGAGGGCCACCGGCCCCAAGGTGGTACTTGAGCAGGGCGACCTGCTCGTGGAAGTGACCCGTTCGCTGAAACGCAAACAGATGACCGTAGCAACACCGATCGGAGTGGCGGTCACCGAGACGGAAGATGCTGCGCTCCATATTTCGGATGCGGCGGGCATCGTTGTCGTGCGCGGCGAGATCAACTTCACCCACCGGCCCACGGGGCAATCCATCCGGATCAAGGCGGGACAGTACCTGGCCGGTACCCAGCAAGGCGAACTCTATACGTCCCAGTTCTATTCCGGGCATGGGCACGTCTGGACCACGTTTCCGCGCTCGGGCCTGGGAGTGAACGCACTGGGGTATGCGCTCGCGTTCGCCCCAGACGGTCAATCGTTGGCTGCCGCCTCCCGCGCGAGCGAGAGTGGCGTCCGCTTCGGGCCGGTGGACGGAGAAGAGGCTCCGCAAGAACGCCCCGGACGCCTTGGTGTAGGGGTTTCTCCCGCCGGCATGCCGGGGCTACCCCTGCTGGCTACCATTGACCACGGCAATGTCTTGCTCTACGAACTGACCACCGGCAAACAGCATGCCGTCCTGAAAGGTGATCGACGGATTCCGCCAACTTGCCTGGCTTTCTCCCCCGATGGCAAGACGCTGGCGGTGGGGAGAGGTACGGGGCGAGATACAGCTGGCGTCGTGGAGATGTGGCAACTCGACACGGGCACGCTGCGCGCCACGTACCGCGGCCATGCGGCCGGCGTCACGGCGCTGGCCTTTTCTTTAGACAGCAAATTTCTGGCCACCGGCAGCCTGGACAAGACTGTGGTGCTCTGGGACACAGCAACCGGCCAAGAGCGGACCCGCAGCCTGATGAGCCCACCTTCCGTCGTCTGGTCCGTGGCTTTTGCGCCCGACGGCAAGACGCTGGCCGTCGCGACCGGCCCCGATGATTTTCGGCTGCGGCAACCGGGAGATATCAAGTTGTGGGACATCGCCACCGAGACCGTGCGGACGACCCTGCGCGGCCACAGCAGGGCTGCGACCTCGATCGTCTTTTCGCCCGATGGCCAATCGCTTATCAGCGGCAGCGCTGATACGACGGTACGTTTCTGGGACACCAGCACTGGCCGGGAGTACGGCATGCTCAAAGGACACCAGGCGGCACCTGGGTTTGAGGCCCTGACCGTTGCCCTGTCTCCCGACGGCAAGTGGTTGGCGACGGCCAGCTTCGACCGAACCGTCAAGGTATGGAAAACGACGTGGAACCGAAACGAGGGCGGCATCCGCATCCTTACAGCGCAGTCGAAGCCGAAGATGCCCTGGCATGATGTGTGGCCCTGCTGAACCCAGAAATGTTCCTTGCTTGCCTCGCCTTTGTGGCGATGCCTTGCGCGATTCGGTCCGACACGCCGAATGCGATTGCCTCTGGGCGTTGCGCGCTTCGGTCTGATCGACCGGC